>NZ_JBHMAU010000025.1:0-129377 GCF_042429315.1 Brevibacterium otitidis
CCCCTGGCGGCAACACCCCCCGGATCATCGATGACAGGGCAAGACAGCCATACCAGGGCCAGCGACCAGATCCTCTGGTGAGGACCTACCAATAAATGTAACGGGGTAGACGTCGCCAGGTCCGAGGTCGAGGGCTCATCCCCGCGTGCGCGGGGAGCATGCGAGATGGGCACCGTAGTTGTTGCGCCACCAGGGCTCATCCCCGCGTGCGCGGGGAGCAGCTCGCCGTCATCACCCTCGGGCTGGCACTGCTGGGCTCATCCCCGCGTGCGCGGGGAGCATGACACATCACCCGTAGGCGTGCGGCGCGTCACGGGCTCATCCCCGCGTGCGCGGGGAGCATGTCTTGCCGAGTGCCTGCTGTGCTGCGGCGGGGGGGCTCATCCCCGCGTGCGCGGGGAGCATTTTGCCGAGACAGCGGGTATGACCTCGGAGGAGGGCTCATCCCCGCGTGCGCGGGGAGCATATCCGATCCGCCGGCCTCGGGGTCGAAACTCGCGGCTCATCCCCGCGTGCGCGGGGAGCATGAGGTTCATCACCGCGGTGTTCGGGAACAGTTCGGCTCATCCCCGCGTGCGCGGGGAGCATCATATCAGTCGGTCGATGGTGCCGTCGGGGTGGCGGCTCATCCCCGCGTGCGCGGGGAGCATACGCGGCAGGGTTATTCGGTTGTCGATATGCAGGGCTCATCCCCGCGTGCGCGGGGAGCATCCGTTCGCCTCCACAGACCAGGTCGAAACACTGGGCTCATCCCCGCGTGCGCGGGGAGCATACTACCGTGCCCGAGGGCGTGACAGCAATCCGTGGCTCATCCCCGCGTGCGCGGGGAGCATGCCTGCACCGGGAGGGACGACATGATCCAGCAGGGCTCATCCCCGCGTGCGCGGGGAGCATCATCCATGTTTGAGAGGATGAGCGATGCCTAAGGGCTCATCCCCGCGTGCGCGGGGAGCATGGATGCGCCGCCGGTGGTCTCGTCGAGTGCGGCGGCTCATCCCCGCGTGCGCGGGGAGCATTTTGAATACGGCCTCGACTGCGCCGGTGGACTGGGCTCATCCCCGCGTGCGCGGGGAGCATCCGCACACCATCCGCCGGCACAGCCACCAACGCGGCTCATCCCCGCGTGCGCGGGGAGCATGTGGGCCATGGGTCCGAGGTCGTGTAGGTGATGGGCTCATCCCCGCGTGCGCGGGGAGCATAGGGAGATGTTCTTGCGGATTCGGGTGATGTGCGGCTCATCCCCGCGTGCGCGGGGAGCATCATCCGCTGGAAGTCGAACAGGTGATCCGGGACGGCTCATCCCCGCGTGCGCGGGGAGCATGACGGCTACGCCTGCCAGGTCGAGCACGACGAGGGCTCATCCCCGCGTGCGCGGGGAGCATTGGGAGGTTGCTTAGTCACACCGGTATGGTGACGGCTCATCCCCGCGTGCGCGGGGAGCATGACGACCTGACCAAGGACAACTTCGTCGGCAACGGCTCATCCCCGCGTGCGCGGGGAGCATGACGCTGTAGACCTTCTGCATGGTTTATATTCCGGCTCATCCCCGCGTGCGCGGGGAGCATTCGGCGGCAGAAAGCTTGGAGCGCAACGACGGGGGCTCATCCCCGCGTGCGCGGGGAGCATGTTGTTGGCCCACTGTGCTGCGGTTTGCACGGCGGCTCATCCCCGCGTGCGCGGGGAGCATCCCTTCGGTGACGATCTGCCCGATCCGGTTGGCGGCTCATCCCCGCGTGCGCGGGGAGCATCAGCGCCTCGGAGGAGGCGATCGCGTCGAGTGCGGCTCATCCCCGCGTGCGCGGGGAGCATTGATCTGGCTGAGCGCGGTTGACGGCAGCGCGCGGCTCATCCCCGCGTGCGCGGGGAGCATTCTCGACTGCGGCGTGGGAGGCCGGCGACGAGGGGCTCATCCCCGCGTGCGCGGGGAGCATATCCGGGACACGGCTATCACTCTGGGCGGCACGGGCTCATCCCCGCGTGCGCGGGGAGCATCAATCCCGACGACCCGCACCTGGACGGGCGGGCGGCTCATCCCCGCGTGCGCGGGGAGCATGACACCGGCGAACGGATTTTCATCCGCGGCCAGGGCTCATCCCCGCGTGCGCGGGGAGCATGTGTCACCCTGCAGGCACTCGAAACCGATGAGGGGCTCATCCCCGCGTGCGCGGGGAGCATGACGACGGCGTGATCACTCGCTTGTCGATCGGGGGCTCATCCCCGCGTGCGTGGGGAGCATCCCGAGGCGCAGGATGACTTCTGCGCTCAGCGGGGCTCATCCCCGCGTGCGCGGGGAGCATCTGATTCTGCGCGGCCAACCCCGGGTTCCTCACGGCTCATCCCCGCGTGCGCGGGGAGCATCTCATCGAACACGCCATGCAGGTGATCGCCGGGGGCTCATCCCCGCGTGCGCGGGGAGCATTCAGTCCAGCCGCCGAACGTGTCGATCGCCTCGGGCTCATCCCCACGTGCGCGGGGAGCATCGCACACGCTGGTTGAGTCGGCCTGTTGCTTGGGGCTCATCCCCGCGTGCGCGGGGAGCATGCAAACCTTGTTGCTGGGATGAACTGGGCGAAGGGCTCATCCCCGCGTGCGCGGGGAGCATTCAGACGGGCAGACGCTTCACGAGCTCATCAGCGGCTCATCCCCGCGTGCGCGGGGAGCATTGACGACCTGTTCCCGATGCTGTCCCTCCTCGGGGCTCATCCCCGCGTGCGCGGGGAGCATCCTCGCAGATCGCCGGGCAAGCGTGGAGGACCAGGCTCATCCCCGCGTGCGCGGGGAGCATAGCCCGAGTTCGTCGCCGAGGTCGGCGTAGAGCGGCTCATCCCCGCGTGCGCGGGGAGCATCCGACAGCCGGGCCGGGCGCATCGTGACCCGGCGGCTCATCCCCGCGTGCGCGGGGAGCATCCGAGGACGCTGGCCAGCTCGGAGTACTCGTTCGGCTCATCCCCGCGTGCGCGGGGAGCATGCGTTGGCGATCTGCTGTGCCCCGGAGGCGGAGGGCTCATCCCCGCGTGCGCGGGGAGCATGACGATGGAAGCGCCGAGCTTGCCGACGTCGCGGGCTCATCCCCGCGTGCGCGGGGAGCATGTATTTCCTGGCCATGCTCCACCCTCCGCACGGGGCTCATCCCCGCGTGCGCGGGGAGCATCGCTCCATCACGGGCTTCAGCGCTTCGTTAACCGGCTCATCCCCGCGTGCGCGGGGAGCATTCTCCGATGGTGCCGTCACTGGCTTTGGAGCGGGGCTCATCCCCGCGTGCGCGGGGAGCATGTTAGCGGTCGAGCGTGCCCGCTGGGAGAGGTCGGCTCATCCCCGCGTGCGCGGGGAGCATCCAGTGCTTGCGGCGACGTATCGGTGCCACCGCGGCTCATCCCCGCGTGCGCGGGGAGCATTGGCGAGCCGGTGCGCTGCATCGTGTTCGACGGGGCTCATCCCCGCGTGCGCGGGGAGCATCTCGTGCCGATCGTCGCCGCCCTGGCCCCGCGCTGGCTCATCCCCGCGTGCGCGGGGAGCATCCCACAGCCTCAGTCAGCACGCCGCCGATCATGGGCTCATCCCCGCGTGCGCGGGGAGCATTACCGGGTGGATTTCGCCCTCCCTGATACGCCGGGCTCATCCCCGCGTGCGCGGGGAGCATAGGACAACGGCAAGGGTGGTGACGAGGCCGGAGGGCTCATCCCCGCGTGCGCGGGGAGCATGTGACGAGCACGCCCGTGATCTTGACGCTTCCGGGCTCATCCCCGCGTGCGCGGGGAGCATCGGACAGCGCCGGTGTAGTAGTAGTTCCGTCCGGGCTCATCCCCGCGTGCGCGGGGAGCATCGAACAGGACTGGCTGGCGTTCGTCCGCTTCACCGGCTCATCCCCGCGTGCGCGGGGAGCATTGCCGCGCCCCTCACCCCACCAACCCCGCCCGGGGCTCATCCCCGCGTGCGCGGGGAGCATTGGTAGACGGTTTTCTTGGACACTGGCGGGAAGGGCTCATCCCCGCGTGCGCGGGGAGCATACGTTCTTCGACACCCACAACGCCGAGGTCATCGGCTCATCCCCGCGTGCGCGGGGAGCATGTTGCGCTCCACATCCCACAGGGGGAGGTAGTGGGCTCATCCCCGCGTGCGCGGGGAGCATATGCCAGGCGACGGGTTCACCCCCTCCTACCCGGGCTCATCCCCGCGTGCGCGGGGAGCATGGTCTATGACCAGGCTGGCCATGTCGTGGACGGGGCTCATCCCCGCGTGCGCGGGGAGCATGCGCCCGCTTCTCCAGCCAGCAGCGCGACACGGGGCTCATCCCCGCGTGCGCGGGGAGCATGCCCTCCAACTCGCTGGCTTTGTCCTTAGCGTCGGCTCATCCCCGCGTGCGCGGGGAGCATGCGCTTGGAGGACAGAGATATGACTCGCGGGTGGGCTCATCCCCGCGTGCGCGGGGAGCATGGAAAAACACCAGAAGATCGACAAACGGTCTAGGGCTCATCCCCGCGTGCGCGGGGAGCATGTGTTGGCGGGCAGGCCAAGGACACGCGTGTGGGGCTCATCCCCGCGTGCGCGGGGAGCATGACTTGTATGTCGATCTGGATGGGGACGTGTGGGGCTCATCCCCGCGTGCGCGGGGAGCATCCCTGAAGCTCTCACATTCGACTTCGAAAACAGGGCTCATCCCCGCGTGCGCGGGGAGCATTCTGGCAGCACGGGTCGCGTCACGCGAGCTTACGGCTCATCCCCGCGTGCGCGGGGAGCATACTAATTGACCTGCAACGATACCCAGAGAGTGGTCAGATCGCATTCACTTCTGGGGATTCAGACGATGCTGGACTCGGCGAAGCCCGTGAGGTGGCTCCTCACACCTGCAACTCACCCATCTCGTCCCAGCCATCGCCGTCGACCTGACGCGACAGGATCTTCGGCGTCGCCGTGATGTGCGGTTTCATCGCTTCGAGTCCCTTGGCGAAGTGGTCGCTGGTGACGTGCGGTTCCGCGCCCTCGTCGGTGAACGCCTCGCACAGGATGAATTCGTTGGGGTTGTCGAGGCTGCGCGACCATTCGAACCACAGGTTGCCGGGTTCAGCGCGGGTCGCCTCGGTGAACTCGCGGACGATCTCCGGCCACTGCTCGACGCTCTCATCCTTGACGGAGAACTTGACGACGATGAAATACATGTTGCCTCCTCAGCGCGACACTCGATCAAACGGTCTCACCTGCAAGAATCGCACATCTGACCCACCGCGGCCAGCAGTCCGCGCCGCCGACTATTCCCTCATCGCTGCAGCTCGTGCAGGATCGCAGCGATCCCGGTGCGCACACCCGTGCTCAAGGTCTTGGCGACCTCATCAGGAGCGAAGAACGGCGAGTGATTTCCCGCTGGCCCGCCTGGAGTCGCCATCTTCTCTTCTGAGTAGGCCCCGAAGAACCAGTACACGTACGGAACGCCGATGGAGTCGCCGAACCGGCCGACATCCTCTGAGCCGGTGGCCGGCTCGGTGAGCGCGACGTTGTCCTCACCGATCGCCGATGCGAAGACGCTCTCGAGCTCCTCGGCGTGCTGGGGGCTGTTGTAGCAGCGCGGAAATCGGTACATTTCTTCGATGCTCGGCTTCGGAGCGCCAGAGGCTTCAGCTTCGGCGTAGATGATCCGTTCGATCGCGGCGAGAACGTCTGCGCGCACCTCCTCACTGAACGTGCGGATATTCATCGTGAACTCCGCGGAGTCAGGGATGATGTTCTCCTTCAGTCCGCCGCGGATCGTCGCGACCGTCACGACGACCGCCTCGCGGGCGGAGATCTCACGTGAGACGACCGTCTGCAGGCGCGTGACCATGAAGGCTGCGAGCACAATCGGGTCGATCGCAGCCTCGGGCTGGGAGCCGTGGGCCTGCTTGCCGCGAACCGTCACCCGCAGGCAGTCCGACATGGCCATCGCCGTACCTGCTGACAGGCTGACCTGCCCGGCAAGGTTCGGCCAGACGTGCTGGCCGTAGACAGCCTGCGGTTTCGGCAGCTTCTCCCACAGTCCGTCTTCGAGCATGGCAAGCGCGCCTTCACCGGTTTCCTCTCCCGGCTGGAAGATCATGATGACGGTGCCCGACCATGCCTCCCGGTTGCTGGTCAGCAGCCTGGCGATGCCGAGTGCCACTGTGATGTGGGTGTCGTGCCCGCAGCCGTGCATCACGGGCGTCTCGGTGCCGTCGGCCAGCGTCCCGCGAGCCGTGGAGGCGTACTCGAGACCGGTGTCCTCATGGATCGGCAGGCCGTCCGTATCCGCGCGGTAGGCGACGACGGGGCCGTCTCCGTTCTCCACGACGGCGACGACGCCGGTGCCGCCGAAGCGCTGCGGTTCGAGGTCGAGTTCGCGCAGGTGCTCTTCGATACGGCCCGCAGTCCAGGTCTCCTGCATCGACAGTTCCGGATGTGCGTGGAACTCGCGGTAGTCGGATTCTAGCTGCGGCAGCATCGCTTCCAGCTGGTCGGCCACGGCTGCGTTGCTCAGTCCACCGCCAGCGGTGTGGCTCGCACGGGATTCAGGCGTCAAGGTTCCTCCAGTGAGTCGGGTCGGTCAGTTGATCGACGTCATGTTCTGCGGATCGGTAGGCCGGGTGTGCCGGTCGCGCAGCACCCAGGTGAGGACGATGGTGAGCAGTACGGCGATAGCCGTGCCACCCGGAGAGATGACAGGGAACAGCGGTACGGCAACGAGGATGATGACAGCGGCAACACCCAGCGCGATGATCGTGCCTTTGATCTGCTTGAGCGTTCCGATCAGCTGAACAGTGACTCCACCGAGGATCGCCGGCAGGATGTAGATGCGCGCAACCTCGGTGATGGAATCCGGCGTGATCGACACCAGCCAGGTGCCCGACTCCGCCCGCGCGGAACGCTGCTCGCACCTCGACCTTGCTCATGTCCGCGGATTCGGCGTTGCGCTTGACGGCACGCATATAGATCGTCGACTGCAGGATGATGACGCCGAAGACGCAGAGCGCGAGAACCCATAGCAGCGGCAGATTCGCGATCGCGCCGATGTCGCGCGACTGGGCAAGGTGGATCACGGTCGCCTCCGTTCCGAGTCGCTCCGCGACTCCAGATCACATCGTTGTGTCTGCTGTCACAGCATCGCGCGTGAGAATACATTCGCGAGTGCTCATCACTCTACGGATGCCATCACAAAAGGGTCAATATACATAACGCAGCGTCTCGCAGTTCGATCTGCCGGTCATCCGATCCACCCGAACCGATTGACCACCGCGTCGAAGATGAGCAGCACACCGATGACGAAGAAGGTCACCGCCGTGACGGTGCCGGTGTTGCGTTCGATCCAGGCGCGGAAGCCCGCGAGCGCAGGCTCGATCCGCTCGTGGACGAGCAGCCGGATGATCGTGAGGATGAGCGCCGGCAGCACCATGACCACCGCGTAGACGGCCAGCGTCAGAACGCCGGGCAGGCCCTTGTTGATGATGACGCCGATGCCGGCCAGGTAGGGGTACATGCCGGTGATCTCGATGAGACCGGCGATGAGCGCCAGGACCGAGGCGGTGGCGAAGGTGCCGGTGACAGCCACCTTGTCCTGGAACCGGTTCGCGAAGCCCACCTGGCCCTCCCACAGCCTGCGGGGCAGGAATGCCGAGGCGAGGCAGATGACGCCGAGCACGAGCTCGATCCACGGGATGGCTGACCATTCGCCGATCCAGCTGAAGGCCGCGAGCCCGCCGTAGTACAGCGCGATGCCGACCAGCCAGTAGAACCCGGCAAGAACCGCCAGGTAGACGAAGACGAGACTGATGCGCACCCTTTGGGCCAGCAGCATCCACAGCGGAATGCCGAGTGTGCCGATGCTCGTGGCATCGAGCAGCGCGAGCCCGGCGAGGAGGAGCAGCGTGGCAGTCATCGTCACCATTCAAGCACGACCGGCCACCGGGCCCGAGGCGCCGGTCGCCCGCCGAGAGGCGGCCCGACACGCAGACGCGCCCGCCGCCTCGGCAGCGGTGTGCTCCCAGGCGGCGGGCGCGTGCCGGTGCGTCACTCAGCGGTGACGTATGCTGCGGAGATTCCGCCGTCGACGGTGAACGTCGCGGCGTTGACGAAGGAGGCGTCGTCGCTGGCGAGGAACGCCACAGCCGCGGCGATCTCCTCGGGCTCGCCGAAGCGTCCGCGCGGGACGTGGACGAGGCGGCGCTGCGCCTGCTCGGGGTCCTTGGCGAAGAGCTCTTCGAGCAGCGGGGTGTTGACCGGGCCGGGGCACAGCGCGTTGACGCGGATGCCCTCCTTGGCGAACTGCACGCCGAGTTCGCGGCTCATCGACAGCACGCCGCCCTTCGAGGCGGAGTACGAGATCTGCGAGGTCGCCGCGCCGAGCAGGGCGACGAAGGAGGCAGTGTTGATGATCGAGCCGGACTTCTGCTTGACCATGTGCTCGAGGGCGTACTTGCAGCACAGGTAGACCGAGGTGAGGTTGACGGTCTGCACCTTCGCCCACGCCTCGATCCCGGTGGTGAGGATCGAGTTGTCCTCGGTCGGGTTGATGCCAGCGTTGTTGAAGGCCACGTCCACGCGGCCGTACTCGGCGACTGTCTGCTCGAACAGTGCCTTGACGCTGCCCTCGTCGGCGACGTTCGTGCGGACGAACAGGCCGCCGAGCTCCTCGGCGACCTCCGGGCCGCGGGTCTCATCGAGGTCGGCGATGACGACGGTGGCGCCCTCGGAGGCCAGCCGGCGAGCGCTGGCCAGACCGATGCCTGAGGCTCCGCCGGTGATGACGCAGACCTTGCCGTCCATCCGGCCGGCGACTGGTGTGTTCACGGAGTTCTCCTTCTGTCAGGGAATGCTGTTGGGATCAGGTCAGCGCCGTCAGTCCGCGGCTGGGCCGACTGCGATGAAGACGTTCTTCGTCTCGGTGAAGGCGGCGACCGCATCGGGGCCGAGCTCCCGGCCGAGGCCGGACTGCTTGTAGCCGCCGAACGGCGTCCAGTACCGCACCGATGAGTGGGAGTTGACCGACAGGTTGCCGGCTTCGACGGACCGGGAGACGCGGATCGCCCGGTCGAGATCACGAGTCCAGATCGAACCGGAGAGTCCGTACTCGGTGTTGTTCGCGATCGAGACTGCCTCGGACTCTGAGCGGAACGGCACCACAGACAGCACGGGGCCGAAGATCTCCTCGTTGAAGTCACGGGCGGTGATGTCATCGGGGGTGATGACCGTCGGCGGAAACCAGAAGCCCGGGCCGGTCGGGCACTCACCCTGGAACGCCACCTCGGCACCGTCGACATAGGCTGCGACGGAATCGCGGTGGGCGGCGGTGACAAGCGGCCCCATGTCCGCGTCCGGGTCTGTCGGGTCAGTGCACCGGAACCCGCTGACAGCGTCCTTGAGCTCGCTGAGGAAGTCGTCGAACACGTCCGCGTGGACAAGCAGCCGGGAGCGGGAGCAGCAGTCCTGGCCGGCGTTGTCGAACACACCGCCGGGTGCTGCGGCGGCTGCAGCTGAGAGATCGGCGTCGGGGAAGACGATATTGGCGTTCTTGCCGCCGAGTTCCAGGGTCAGGTTCTTCACCTGGTCGGCGCAGCCGGCCATGATCCGCTTGCCGACTTCGGTCGACCCGGTGAAGACGACCTTGCGCACGCCGGGATGGGTGACGAACCGCTCGCCGACGACCGAGCCCTTGCCCGGCAGGATCGTGAGCACGCCCTCGGGGATGCCGGCTTCGCGTGCGAGCTCACCGATCCGCATAGCCGTCAGCGGGGTCACCTCGGCGGGCTTGAGCACGACGGTGTTGCCGGCGGCCAGCGCTGGGCCGAATCCCCATGCGGCGATCGGCATCGGGAAATTCCACGGCACGATGACGCCGACGACGCCGAGAGGCTCGGCGAAGGTGATGTTGATGCCGCCGTCGACCGGGATCTGCCGGCCGAAGAGGCGTTCGGGGGCGGCGGCGGAGTATTCCAGCACGTCGCGTACGTTGCCGGCTTCCCAGGTGGCGTTGGAGATCGTGTGCCCGGAGTTGGCCACTTCGAGTTCGGCGAGTTCGTCGATGTGCTCGTCGACCACGGCGGCGAAGCGGCGCAATAGGCGGGCGCGGTCGCTCGGCGCGACGGCCCGCCACTGCTCGAACGCCCGCTGGGCGCGTTCGATCGCATCGTCGACGGCTGCGACATCGGCCAGTTCGACGGTGCGGATCGCTTCGGCTGTGGCGGGGTTGATGACCTCGTAGGTGCTCATTGTCCTCCTCCGGACGGGTGGGTTCGGTAGCTGCGGGCGGCGGCGACGAGTCCTGTGACGACGCGCGCGTCGGCGCTGTTGTGTTCGGGGTGCCACTGCACGGCGAGCAGCCAGCCGCTGCCGGGCAACGTGGCCTGCTCTGCCTGCTCCCCCGTTCCCGAGGCGGCGGCCGGCTCGAGGATCTCGATCGTCCCGTCGGCGGCCCGCCCGGTGACGTGCAGTCCGGGGGCGAGGCGGTCGACGGCTTGGTGGTGGAAGCATGGTGCCGTCGTCTCGGTTCCGAGCAGCGCGGCAGCCGTGGAGCCCGGTTCGATCTGAACGGTCACCTCGCCGTAGACGCCCGGGGCAGGCTGATAGTCGGAGTGGCCGAGAATCTCTGGCAGGTGCTGGTGCAGTGTGCCGCCGAATGCCGCGTTGATGACCTGCATTCCGCGGCAGATGCCGAGCACCGGCATGCCCCGCTCGCGGGCCTCTTTCAGCAGAGCGAACTCATGTTCGTCCCGCCACGGCTGGGCTGCGGTCGTCGGGTGGGCGTCAGCCCCGTAGGTGTCCGGGCCGACGTCTGCTCCGCCGGAGATGAGCAGCCCGTCGACCGCGTCGAGCATCGTCGGGTGGGTGCCATGCGGCGGCAGCAGGATCGGCACTCCCCCGGCAGCGGTGACCATGCGCACGTACTCCGCCGGGATGAGCGCTGCCTCGACGCCGCGCCAGTGACTCCAGTCAGCTGGCTGCATGTACGTCGTGATTCCGATCCGCGGCGGGACGACCGCCTCGGGCGCGTCAGAGCCGTTCGAAGCCACGGAAGCGCTCCCAGTCTGTGACGGCTGCCTCGAACTGCATGAGCTCGACATTCGCAGCGTTGACATAGTGCTTGATGACGTCCTCGCCGAATGCCTCGCGTGCGATCTCGGATTCCGCGAGGCGGTCGCGGGCGTCGCGCAGCGTCGTCGGCAGCCGGCGGGCATCCGAGGCGTAGGCATTGCCGTCTGTCATGGGTGGCAGTTCAAGTTCGTTGTCGATGCCGTAGATGCCAGCGGCGATGAGCGAGGCGACGGCGAGGTACGGGTTGAGGTCAGCGCCGCCGACGCGGCACTCGACGCGCAGCGACGGGCCTGAGCCGACGACGCGGAAGGCGCACGACCGGTTGTCGAAGCCCCAGGCCACTGCTGTCGGGGCGAAGGAGCCTTCGACGAAGCGCTTGTAGGAATTGATGTTGGGGGCATGGAAGTAAATGAAGTCCTCGATGCAGGCGAGCTGGCCGGCGATGAACTGGCCCATGAGCGGAGAGAACCCGTGCTCGTCGTCACCGGCCATGGCGAGCTCGCCGTCGAGTCCGCGGAAGGACAGGTGCACATGGCAGGAGGACCCTTCCAGTTCGTTGAACTTCGCCATGAAGGTGATGGCCTTGCCGTGCTGGGAGGCGATCTCCTTCGCCCCGTTCTTGTACACGGCATGATTGTCGCACGACCGGATCGCCTCGTCGTACTTGAAGGTGATCTCGTGCTGGCCGAGGTTGCATTCGCCCTTGGCGCTTTCGACATACATGCCGGCCCCTGCCATCGAGTTGCGGATATCACGCAGCAGCGGTTCGATGCGGGCGGTGCCCAGCAGGGAGTAGTCGACGTTGTACTGGTTCGACGGGGTGAGGTCGCGGTAGGCGCGGTTGTAGGACTCCTCGTAACTGGTGTCGAAGGTGACGAACTCCAGCTCAGTACCGGCGAACGCCGTGAGACCGCGCTCTTCGAGTCGCTTGACCTGGGCTGCGAGGATCTGCCGCGGGCTGGCGACGACGGGCTCGCCGGTGGTCCATTCGATGTCGCAGGTGACGAGCGCGGTTCCCGGCTGCCACGGAATGAGCCGCAGTGTCGAGAGGTCTGGTTTCATGACGAGGTCTCCGTAGCCGGTGCTCCACGACGACATCTCGTAGCCATCGACAGTGTTCATGTCGACGTCGACGGCCAGCAGATAGTTGCACCCCTCGGAGCCGTGGTCGATGGCATCGTCGACGAAGAAGCGCGCTCCAAGCCGCTTTCCCTGCAGCCGCCCCTGGACGTCGGTGAACGCGACGACGACGGTGTCGATCGTTCCTTCGTCGACGAGGCTGATGAGGTCCTCGCGTGTGAGGGCTGGTGCTGGGTTCGAACCGGTGGTGACCCGCTGCGGGTCCCCGAATCCTGTGGGCGCGGTCATTGAGATCCTTCCGTGGGTTGGTCAGTGTGTCGAGGTGTGCCGATCGTCAGTGCAGACCCGATTCGGCTTCGGCGATCTGGGCGAATTCCTCTTCCGGAGCTTTCGCCACGAGGTGGTGGCGCGAGTAGAACCAGAAGTATGCGAGGAAGACGAGGAATACGGCGGCAGCGATTCCCGCAGCGACGATGTCGACGAAGAAGGTTGCGACGACAGCGACGGAAGCCAGAACCAGTGCGATGGTCGTGGTGACTGCTCCGCCGGGTGTGCGGTATCCCCGCTCAAGATGCGGTTCCTTGAATCGCAGGACAACGTGGGAGAGGTTGAGCAGGACGTAGGAGACCGTGGCACCGAACACCGCCACATTCAGCAGGATTCCGCCATCGCCACCGGTCGCGACAGCGAGAGCGAACCCGATGGTGCCCGGGATGATGAGCGCCATGTAGGGCGTCTTGCGCTTACCAGTCAGGGAGAGGAACTTCGGCAGATAGCCAGCGCGCGAAAGAGCGAAGAGCTGACGCGAATAGGCGAAGATGATCGAGAAGAAGCTGGCGATCAGACCCGCAAGGCCGGCCCAGTTGACGAACGTGGCCAGCGCCGAGTTCTCTCCGTACACGGTCCGCACTGCTTCCGGCAGCGGGTTATCGGACACGGCCATCGCGTCTGCGCCAGCCGTGCCGGGGACGATGATGAGCATGAGCGCACCGAAGACGACGAGCAGTCCCATCGCGGTGAGGATGCCCCGCGGCATGTCGCGCTTGGGGTTGGCGGACTCCTCGGCGGCCAGCGGTACACCTTCAACGGCAAGGAAGAACCAGATGCCGAAGACCAGCGATGCCAGCACCCCGGAGACTCCGAAGGGCAGGAACTCGCTGGATCCGAGTGATCCGTCAGGGGCGATGTTGAACATGTTGGCCGGTTCTACGTGCCAGATCATGCCGAAAACGAAGGCGAGGAGGGCGATGACCGCAATAGCGGTGATGACGAACATCAGCCGCAGCGCTTCGCCCACTCCCCACAGGTGGATGCCGACGAAGACGAGATAGGCGACGAGGTAGATGATCCAGTTGGCGACGCTTTCCGGGAGGATTCCGAGGGCTTGCACGTAGCCTGCGATGAACGTGGAGATGGCCGCAGGTGCCATCGTGTATTCGATGAGGATCGCGGTTCCGGTTGCGAAACCTCCAAGTGGACCAAGGGCCCTCCGCGCGAAGCCGTAACCTGCCCCCGCAGTCGGCAGCGTGGAAGACAGTTCTGCCAGTCCAAGGGTCATGCACACGTACATGAGGCCCATGAGGCAGAACGCGATGGCCAGACCGCCCCAGCCTCCTTCGGCCAGGCCCAGGTTCCAGCCGGAGAAGTCACCGGAGATCACATATGCGACCCCCAGACCTGCCAGCAGGATCCATCCGGCTGCTCCGCTGCGCAGCTGGCGCTTCTCCATGTAGTTGTCGGCGACGCTGCCGTACTCAACTCTTTGCTTCATCAGGACCCCTGCCCAAAAATGCTTTTATTGGTCTGTTTACAAACCATTGAACTGATGAGAATGTAATCCCGATCACGTACCGGTGTCAAGGGTTCCGTATACTTTCATTGAGAGGCAGACACGTCGGAAGAGGGGCAGACATAGGTGAGCAGCATCCGCACGGTACGCACCGGCAACGTCTTCGAGGAGACGCTCTCCCACCTACTGCGCGCCATCAGCCTCGGCCAATACATGGTGGGTGAAAAGCTCCCTGCCGAACGGGAGCTTGCTGAAAGCCTTGGAGTCTCACGAGCTACGCTGCGCGACGTCCTCCACGAGCTGCAGGAGACAGGTGTCCTTGACATCAAGCGCGGACGCTACGGTGGTGCATTCGTTATTGGGCTGCCAGCAGACCATGAACTGCATCGACCGATCGACGAATCCGAGCTCAACGATGCACTGCAGTTCCGAGCAGTGTTGGATGCCGCGGCCGCTCGACTTGCCGCGGAGGCGCCGCTGACCGGCGAGCAGCGTCGGCACCTGCGCGAAGCTTGCGATGCCTGCGACACAGCCGAGCCGGGCCAGTATCGCCAGCTCGATTCTCGATTCCACCTCGCAATCGCTGAGCTGACAGGCATCCCGTCATTGCACAAGGCGACCGCCGAGGTGCGCGACCGGGTCAACGCGATGCTCGATCGCATCCCGATGATCACGACGAACCTTGCGCACTCCAATGAACAGCACCACACGATTCTCGACGCTGTGATGGGCGGGGATCCGATGGCGGCCGAGACCGCCGCACTCGAGCACGCACACGGAACCGCCGCGCTGCTCGTCGGCTATCTCAAGGGCTCCTGACCGGCTCGCCATCAGCGTTCAACCGCGCCAGCCTGCTGCCGTGACAGCATGGCGATACCGGAACGGGATGTCCGTCGCATTGAGGAGTGGTGCCGCGGGCACTCTCCGGAGGAGTTGCGGCAGCAGACATACGTCACCTGCACCGTCTCACGTCTCCACGTCACCATCAGCCTATGGAATCTATGGCCCGGCAGATCAGGCAAGGACCCCGACTGGATAGAAGAGACGTTTGCGCGCCTGCGGTACACCGCCAGCCGCGGCGAATGGTCGATCTACTGGATGGGCATGAACCTGCGCTGGCGTTACTACGACCTCTTCACGCCCAGCACAGACATCAACGCGGCGCCGCGCTGTATCGACCATGGTGAGGCCTTCGTGTTCTGGGGTTGAGCACGCAGGACAACAGAAGTTCCGACATCAGGCCCTGGGCCTCCAGCGCCGGAGGTAGTTACTCTCCAGACCGCTAAAAACTGCGGCCGGTTATTGGCTGTCGGGCTGTCCCTTGCGCCAGCCTCGACCGGGCCGGGACGCATTCCATTCGACGATCGTCTCTCGTCGCCAGCCGCGGGTGCGGCCGATCAGTGCATCGGGTTCTGGCAGCTTGTACCGCGAGAGAGTCGCGGGCTGCACCTCTAAAAGTTCCGCGACTTCGCTGACGGATGAAGAAGCGCTCAAGGCCAAGCGCTCGCGCCTGCAGAACCTCGCCAAGAAGGTCGCGGCGGCGCGGCAGAGCATCGAAGAGGTCCGCTCAGCCATCGAGGACGTCCTTACCCACGACGGGCTCTCACGAGCCGATGTCACCACGACTTTCGAGCTGACCTCCCAGGAGAAGCGAGCACTGATGCCGCCCCGCAAACCGGCGGCGAAGTGCGAAGCGGAGACCGCGCCGGAGCAGTCATTCACCGGTGCAGCGGCAACGTACTGGACCGGCACGCACGAAGGGCCTCCACCAGCGCTGGTGGAGGCCCTTCGTCACATCCGATCAGTCGTCGCGAATCTCGGAATCCTTCATCCACGAATACGTCGTGAACTCGTCGACGTCAGTCTCCCGAGTCGTCAGCTTTGCGTGGAGAGACTTGCCGAGTTTTACAGCCTCTCCGAGGAGCCACAGGGTGCCCGACAGCGCCGCTCCGGCAATATATACAATCGCCCAAAAGATGCTCGACACGACCGTTCCAACCACTTTGAACACGAGTCGGATGCCGCCTTTGAGGAGCATGATGATCAGCGCGGTCGCGATGCTCGCGGCGATGATTCCCAAGATCCACATGGCAGCTCCTCTGGTGTGTGACTTGATCTCCAGTACACCACACGCTCATGTCACAGTCGATAACTACAGCTTCGGCCCCGACTGAGTAGGCGGCCCTTGCCCAGGCGGACGCAACTTGTTCTCACGCAGCTTCTCCGCCACGCGCTCCCGAATCTGCTTCTGCTGCGCCGCTCGATCTCTTGGCTGCCCCAAGCTCGGGATCGGTCCCTTGCGCTCAACAGCAATCTCGTTGAACACATAGAACATCGGCCGAGGATCAACGTCGCCGGCCGCCGACGGCATCCGAGACCGTGCCGACATGTCATTCCAAATATCCGGGGTCGTCTTCTTGAAGTCCAGCGTGAACGGCGACTGATCGGCCACATGGTGCATGAAAGCCTTCGCCGTTCTCCCATTGCCCTCACGGAACGGGTGGGCCTGGTTCAAATGCGTGAACACTTCGGCAGCACGAAGTGCGAAATCAGTCTGACCAAGCTTCTCACACTGAGAGCCGGCCACAAGATCCTTCACCGTCTCCAAGTGCCGGCCAATCGAACCGTCGTCAACGAATGCGAACGGGGTTCCCTTGACCAAGTCCACGCTCCGGTACTGTCCAGCCCATTCGTAGACGTCTTGGAACAGGTGCCGGTGTAGCGCCTTGACGTGCTCGGCATCGAACGTGCGCTCAATCTGGACGGCGCCGGCCCGCAATTCTCGTGCACGGTCAGCGACCCGCGCGTACTCCTTTTGTCGAAGGACGCTCGGGGCGCGTTCACCCAGGAGATTCTTCAGTGTCCCCTGACCGGCGACGGGGTCATAGGTCTCGGGGTAGAAGTATGATTCCCACGTATCGAATTGTGCTGCCATCAGCTCGCCGCTGCCCTCGCCTTCCGGTGGCGTTCAGCCGCCTCATCAGCTCGTCGCAGATACTCGTCACGGTCGATGGCCCCGCGTGCCCGATCCGTCAGGTTCTCCACGTCCTCTCGGTTCGGTTCCCACCCCTCATGCCACGCATCAGCGAACGCTTGAACCACGCTCTCGCGCTGCACGTCAGTGAGCTGTTCGAACAGCTCCGGCCATCGTGCCTCAATATCCAGATACTCAGTCATGGCATTTCACCTTCCTGTCGTTGCTTCATTTTATCGAGCCCATTCAGGCTGCGGGACGCTCTTACGGATCTGCTCATACTCCGCGAACCGGGCGATGTCCGGTGCCGCCTGGCAACCCTGTCCTAGCAGTACGCGCCCATTCGGCCATCAGATCTTCGTTCCGACTCGACATCTCCTGTTTCCCTCCCTTGATCTACTACTGAGCGCACGGCGGCAGCGGCGCCGCCGCGCGCAGCTCGCGGTACTGATCAAACCGCGCAATATCGTCCTCGGCCTCATACACCTCAGCGAGACCTGCCTTCAGCAGCTCGGCGCCGAGATCCTTCCCGCCAGCCTCCACATAGGCCAGTCGGCGCCCGAAGCGGTCCTCGGCCGGCGTCGCCTCATCGCCTGCTAACCGCACGTCGCCGCCGGCTGTCAGCTTCTCGACGAGCTCACAGATAGCGCTCGGTCATCGTGTCCGCCTCCGTCGTTGATCATTCATCCACAGCAACAATGCGATGGCTTGGACCGCCGCAAACACCAAGAGCACGATCTGTCCCCACACCGGCGCTCCCGCAGCGTAGAGCGCTACCAGAAGCCCAACTGTTGCAAGCAAGCCGATGGTGATCGCCTTGATCGATCCGGGCATAGTACTCATATACTCATCTCCTCAAGGAATGGAACAAGATCGGTAGGACATCCCTGAGCTCCGCGAGCTTCTTCGCTCACGGGTTTAGTTTGTCGCTGCTGAGTAAATTTCAGCTTCGGAACTGCCGTTGCAGTTCCGCCAGCTCATCCAGCCACGCGTCGCCTTGAACAATGAGGCCCAGGCGGTCGTTCGGGTCGAGGCGGTCAATCTGAGCACACACAAGCAGATACCGAGCAGTCCAGTATTCCTTCTCACGCTCATCATCGGTATGCCACAGTCCACGGCGAGAGCAGTAACCGGCCAAACAATCGCCAGCTTCCTTGACGATGTCGTAGACGACGACCATCGACACCGCGGTGTCGATCTCGTCGAGCCGCTGCCTGAGAGTTCCGTTCGGGTGAGCGAGTGATTGGACAGCCATGTCCGCCTCCTCCTGTAGTAAAGCGTTTCTCTTTCAACCCTCTTTCCTCAAGCTTCGTACGATGCACTGACAACCTCCGCCCATGCCAGTACGGACTCCACCCGCTCCGCGTAGCGCTGACACGACGAAGCGGGGCCGCGACGATTCGTCGCGACCCCGCTTGTCTGCTGGGCTTCAGCCGCAGCCTGCCTGCTTCACTGACCTGTCAGACTCACAGCCCCAGATCGCGGGCGATGAGCATGAGCTGGACTTCAGTAGTGCCTTCGCCGACTTCGAGGATCTTCGAGTCGCGGTAGTGGCGGGCGACGAGGTATTCGTTCATGAAGCCGTAGCCGCCGTGGATCTGGGTGGCGTCGCGGGCGTTGTCCATCGCGGCGTCACCGGCGATCATCTTCGCGATCGCGGCTTCCTTCTTGAACGGCAGGCCGGCGATCATCCGCGAGGCGGCCAGGTAGTAGGCAGCACGGGCGGCGACAACACGGGCTTCCATGCGGGCGATCTTGAAGGAGATGCCCTGGTATTCGGAGATCGGCTTGCCGAAGGAGGTGCGCTCCTTGGCGTACTTGACCGACTCGTCGACACATCCCTGCGCGGCACCTGTCGACAGTGCAGCGACAGCGATGCGGCCCTCATCGAGGATGCGCAGGAAGTTCGCGTAACCGCGGCCGCGCTCGCCGAGCAGGTTCTCCTCCGGGACCTTGACGTTCTCGAACGTCAGCGGGTGGGTGTCAGAGGAGTTCCAGCCGACCTTGTCGTACTTCGGCTCGACGGTGAAGCCCGGGGTGCCCGACGGGATGATGATCGTCGAGATCTCCGGCTTCTCCGTGCCGTCGCGGCCGGTGCGGGTGCCGGTGACCGCAGTGGCGGTCACGAGCCGGGTGATGTCGGTGCCGGAGTTGGTGATGAAGCACTTGCCGCCGTTGATCGTCCACTCGCCGTCGGCCAGCGTCGCCTTCGTCTTCGTGCCGCCGGCGTCCGAGCCGGCCTCGGGCTCGGTCAGGCCGAAGGCGGCCAGGCCGGAGCCGTCGGTGAGCTGCGGGAGCCATTCGCGCTTCTGCTCTTCGGTGCCGAACCGGTAGATCGGCATCGCGCCGAGTGACACGCCGGCTTCGAGCGTGATGGCCAGCGACTGGTTCTCACGGGCGATCTCCTCGATCGCCAGGCACAGGGCGAAGTAGTCGCCACCCATGCCGCCGTACTCCTCGTCGAACGGCAGGCCGAACAGGCCCATCTGGCCCATCTTCTTCACCAGCGCGTACGGAAACTCGCGCTTCTCATCCAGCTCGGCGCTGACGGGCGCGACCTCATTGTCGGTGAACTTGGCGACCTGCAGGCGCAGGTCCTCATACTCCTCGGGCAGCATGCCGGGGGTGAATGTCTGCGTCATGATGAATCCTTACTTCTCTGCCTGGCTGTCTTCTTCTGCTTCGGCGTCGACGATGGTGGCAAGCACCTCGTCGAGTGCGACCTGGGCGCCGACCTGGGTCTTCAAATGCACGATCCCGTCGGCGGGGGCGGTGAGCACATGCTCCATCTTCATCGCCTCGACGACGACGACCGGGGTGCCGGCGGACACCTCGTCACCGTCAGCGGCGCGCACATCGATGACCGCGCCCGGCATCGGGGCGGTGATGTCCGCCCCGGCGGCACCGGGATCGAGCGCGGTGTCGGCCTGCGGTCGGGTGAAAACGAAGATGCCGCGTTCGCTCATCACCCATACGGTGTCCCCGGCGGTGGCGACCCGCCCGCGGTGGGTCTGCCCGCCGCTCACGAGGCGGCACTCGCCGTCTGCAGACCAGCGCGCCTGCTCGCCGCGCCAGATCGCCTCGTAGTCGGTTCCGGCGTGCACGAGCGGCACCGTGACCTCGACCGGGCGCGAGGTGCGCCAGCCGGTGGGCCGGTCCCACGCCGAGGCGCCGGCTGGGTCGGCACCGTCGACGGTCGCCGCCCCGGCAGCGGTGGCCGCCCGCTGGGCACGGTCGATGATCGCCACGGCTGCGAAGAGCAGATCGAGTTCTGCCGGGGCGTGGGCGAGTTCCTCATCGCTCATCCGGTCGATGAGCCCGGTGTCGAGGTCACCGTTCTTGACGTCCTCGCGGCTCATGAGGGTGCGCAGGAAGTCGATGTTCGTCACGATCCCGGGCACCGCTGTGCGGCCGAGGGCGTCATAGAGCTTCTGCACGGCACTCGTGCGGTCCGGGGAGTGGACGATGAGCTTGGCGATCATCGGGTCGTAGTCCGAGGCGATGAACTGCCCGGCCTCCAGGCCGGCATCGACGCGGATGCCCTCCCCTTCCGGGAAGACGACGTCGATCGCCTTCCCGCCGGTGGGCAGGAACCCGCGGGAGGGATCCTCAGCATAGATGCGGGCCTCGATCGCGTGGCCGCCCAGGCTGATGTCCTCCTGGCTGAGGGTCAGCTCCTCGCCGGCGCCGATCCGGATCTGCCATTCGACGAGGTCGATGCCGGTGACTTCCTCGGTCACCGGGTGCTCGACCTGCAGGCGGGTGTTCATCTCCATGAAGAAGAACTCATCGGGCTGATCGGCCGCGACGATGAACTCAACCGTGCCGGCACCGCGGTAGCCGACCGAGCGGGCGGTGTTGCAGGCCGCCTCGCCGATCCGGGCGCGGGTGGTCTCGTCGAGCAGCGCCGAGGGCGCTTCCTCGATGACCTTCTGGTGGCGGCGCTGCAGGGAGCATTCGCGTTCGCCCAGGTGGATGACGTTGCCGTGCTCATCGGCGAGCACCTGCACCTCGATGTGGCGCGGAGTGGCGACGAGGCGCTCAAGGAACAGGGTGTCATCGCCGAACGAGCTGGCCGCCTCACGGCGGGCGGCTACGAGCCTGTCGGCCAGTTCGGATTCCTCGAACACGGCGTGCATGCCCTTGCCGCCGCCTCCGGCCGAGGGCTTGATGAGGACCGGGAAGCCGATCTTCACCGCCTCGGCAGCGAGCTCATCGTTGCTCAGCCCGCCTTCGGAGACGCCGGGCACGAGCGGCACATTGTGGCTGGCCACGGCCTGCTTGGCGGTGATCTTATCCCCCATCGTCTCGATCGCCTCAGCGGTCGGGCCGAGGAACACGATGCCAGCCTCCTCGCAGGCGCGGGCGAACTTCGCGTTCTCTGACAGGAATCCGTAGCCGGGATGGATCGCCTGCGCGCCGGTGGCCTGGGCTGCAGCGATGACCTTGTCGATGACGAGGTAGGACTCGCTGGCGGCAGCCGGGCCCAGTCGCACGGCGACATCGGCCGCCCGGGTGTGCGCCGCCTCGGCGTCGGCATCTGAGTACACGGCGACCGTGCGGATGCCGAGCTTCCGGCAGGTGCGGATGACGCGCAGGGCGATCTCGCCGCGGTTGGCGATGAGGATTGTGTCGAAGAGCTTCACGGTCATCACATCCTGAACACGCCGTAGCCCGGCGCGTCGATCGGGCGGGCAAGGGGCGCATACCGGCAGGCTTCGAGGGCGAGGGCCAGCACCTGGCGGGTGTCGGCGGGTTCGATGATGCCGTCGTCCCACAGGCGGGCCGTCGAGTAGTACGGGTTGCCCTGGGCTTCGTACTGGTCGAGGATCGGGGCCTTGAACTCGGCTTCGGCCTCGGCCGGCCACTCCTCGCCGCGGGCTTCGAGGGCGTCGCGGCGGACGGTGGCCAACACGCTGGCGGCCTGCTCACCGCCCATCACGGAGATGCGGGCGTTGGGCCACATCCACAGGAACCGCGGGCTGTAGGCGCGCCCGCACATCGAGTAGTTGCCGGCACCGTAGGAGCCGCCGATGACGACGGTGAACTTCGGCACGCGGGCGGTGGCCACGGCGTTGACCATCTTGGCGCCGTGCTTGGCGATGCCGGCGGCTTCGTAGTCGCGGCCGACCATGAACCCGGAGATGTTCTGCAGGAACAGCAGCGGAGTGTCGCGCTGGTCGCACAGTTCGATGAAGTGGGCGCCCTTCATCGCCGATTCGCCGAACAGCACGCCGTTGTTGGCGATGATGCCGACGGGGTGGCCGTCGATGCGGGCGAAGCCGGTGATGAGGGTGGTGCCGTATTCGGCCTTGAACTCGTGGAACTTCGAGCCGTCGACGATCCGGGCGATGACCTCGTGGACGTCGTAGGGGACCTTCGAGTCGGTCGGCACGATGGAGGTGAGTTCGGCTGGGTCGTGAACCGGCGCCTCGGGCGCGGTGCGCTGCCAGGCCGGGGCGTCCTTGGGCCCGAGGGTGGAGACGATGTCGCGCATGATCTCCAGGGCGTGGGAGTCGTTGGCGGCCAGGTGGTCGGTGACACCGGAGGTGCGCGAGTGCAGGGCGCCGCCGCCGAGCTCTTCGGCGCTGACGACCTCGCCGGTGGCGGCCTTGACCAGGGGCGGGCCGCCGAGGAAGATCGTGCCCTGCTCGTGGACGATGATCGACTCATCGGCCATCGCCGGGACGTAGGCGCCGCCGGCGGTGCACGAGCCCATGACGGCGGCCAGCTGCGGGATTCCGGCGGCCGAGAGGGTCGCCTGGTTGTAGAAGATCCGCCCGAAGTGCTCACGGTCGGGGAACACGTCGTCCTGGTTCGGCAGGTTCGCACCACCCGAGTCGACGAGGTAGATGCAGGGCAGCCTGTTCTCGCGGGCGATGTCCTGGGCGCGCAGGTGCTTCTTGACCGTCATCGGGTAGTAGGTGCCGCCCTTGACAGTGGCGTCATTGGCGACGATGACGCATTCGCGGCCGGCGACCCGGCCGATGCCGGTGATGATGCCCGCCCCCGGGCTCGCATCGTCGTACATGCCGCCGGCGGCCAGTGGGGAGAGCTCCAGGAACGGCGAGCCGGGGTCGAGGAGGTTCTCGACGCGGTCACGCGGCAGCAGCTTGCCGCGCGCGAGGTGCTTCTCGCGTGACTTCTCAGAGCCGCCGCGGGCAGTGGCCTCGATCCGCTGGCGCAGCTCGGCGATGAGCTCGGCGTGGGCGGACGCGTTGGCCTCTGCGGTGGCGGGATTGACCGGTGAGCCGATGACTGGCATATGTGATCTCCCGACAGTTCAGTTAATGATCGTTAACCGAGTCTTATGGTAGCGAACCTTGGACGTGAGGGACAACACAACAGCCAGCCCTGGACCCCGACGAGGCCACCGGCATCTGCGGTGCTAAGGTAAGACTCACCTATCAATTAATATGCGTAAGGATTCATAGTGTCGTTCCACCCCCGCGACCTCATCTCGGTCGGCATCTTCGCTGCCCTGTTGCTCGTCAGCTCCTTCGGCATCGGCATGCTCGGCGTGTTCTCACCTGCTGCGATGTTCGTCTCGCTGCCGCTGATGGCCATCGCCAACGGCCTGATCTTCGCGGTCTTCCTCGCCCGCGTGCACGGTCCCGGACTCATCTCGATCCTCGTCATGGTCCTCGGGCTGCTGATGTTCATCTCCGGGCACTCGGCGCTCACGCTCGCCTCATCTGTGGTCGTGGCCGTCATCTGCGAGGCGATCATGTACGCGACGAAGTACTCAAGCACGGCCGGCGTCATCGTCTCAGCCGGGGTCTTCAGCCAGTTCAACGACGGCGCACTGCTGCCGATCGTGTGGAACTCGCAGTCGTACTTCGATGAGATCTCCGCGCAGATGGGCCCGGAGTACGCTGCGGGCATGCGCGAGCTGTTCTCGGCTCCGATGGTCGCCGCGCTGGCCGGGCTCATGTTCGTCTGTGCGCTGCTCGGCGGCTGGCTCGGTGTGCGCATGACCCGCAAGCACTTCCGCCGCGCCGGCGTCGTGGCCTGATGCAGCGCCGCCTGGGCAATGCGGATCCGCGCACCAAGCTCGGTCTGCTCATGGTCCTCGGCATCCTCGCGCTCATGCCGGGACCGGCTGCCGTGGCCGCGGCGATCTTCGTCCTGTGCGCGGCCGGGCTCGCCTGGTTCCGCAGCTGGGGCATGCTCGCAGGCCTCACGGCGGCGTACATCGGTCTCAGCGCAGCCGGTGCCGGGCTCGTGCTGCTCGCCCATCCGGTCGCCACGACCATCGGAGTTGGGCTGCTCGTCGCGGCGAAGTACACGCTGCCGGTCGGGCTCGCGCTCGTCTTCTACGCCTCCACCCGCGGCAGCGAGCTCATCGCAGGACTGCGCGCACTCCGGCTGCCGGAGGCGCTCGTGCTGCCGGTGGCCGTCACCTACCGGTTCATCCCGACCGTGGCCGCCGAGGGCCGGGCGATCATCGCCGCGATCCGGCTCCGCGGCGGCAGCCGCCTCGGCCCGCTCACCGCACTCGAATACGTCCTCGCTCCCCTCATCACCTCCGTGCTGCGCATCGGCGACGAGCTCACCGCCGCATCGCTGACCCGCGGCCTCGGCGCCCGCCGGCCGGCCGACGGTACGGCGGTGCGTCCGACGAGCATCGCGCCGATCGGCTTCACCGGCGCCGACCTCCTGTGGGCCGGACTCGGGCTCATCCCCGCCGCACTCATGCTCACCGTCTGAGCGCACCGACTGAAAGGAACTCGCCATCAGCGCCTCGCCGCCCCCTCCCAGCGTCCCCGAGCACGGCGCTGCCGGCACACATGCGCACTCGCCTTCCGACCCCGAGGCGGTGGTGTGGAAGGATGTGTCGTTCGCCTACGCTGAGCTCACCGACGACGCACCTGCCAGCGCTGCGCATTCAGAGGACGTCGCGTGCCTGAACGGCATCAGCGAGACCATCCAGGCCGGGGAGGGCGTGCTCATCTGCGGCCCCTCCGGTGGGGGCAAGAGCAGCCTGCTGCGCACGCTCAGCGGTCTCATCCCGCAGTTCCACTCCGGACGCTTCACCGGCGAGGTCACCGTCGACGGCCATGACGTCTCCCAGCGCCCGCTGTATGAGACCGCCGCCCATGTCGCCACGGTGTTCCAGAACCCGCGCGCGCAGTTCTTCTCCACCGAAGTCGCCTCCGAACTCGCCTTCGCCGGTGAGAATCAGGGCCGGCCGGCCGACCAGCTGCGCCACGACGTCGTGGCCGCAGCCGCGGAGTCGGGCATCTCCGACCTGCTCGAGCGCCGCACCGCTGAGCTCTCCGGCGGTGAGAAGCAGCTCGTGTGCTGCGCGGCCGCCCTCGTCGAATCCCCGGCAGTCCAGTGCTTCGACGAACCGACGTCGAACCTCTCCCCGCTGGCGATCGAGCGCTTCACCGAGCACCTGCGCCGCCTGCGCGCCCGCGGGCAGACCTTCCTCATCGCCGAGCATCGGGTGCACTTCCTGCGCGGGCTCATCGACCGCGTCCTCGTCGTCGACCACGGCCAGATCATCGAGCAGATGACAGCAGAGCAGTTCTGGGCGCAGGACACGACGCAGCGCCGCCGCCTCGGGCTGCGCACGCTGACGTCACCGACCCTGCCGGACCTGCCCCGCGCCCGGCTGCACGCACCGGCTGCAGCGCAGCCGCCTGCCACTACCCGTGACCGGCAGCCTGGCGGCCAGCAGCCTGGCGGCCTGGAGGTGGAGAATCTGCGCCTGTCCCGAGGCGGTCGGCGCGTCCTCGACATCGCTCACGCACACTTCGCGCCCGGGCGCGTCCACGCGCTCGTCGGACCCAACGGCGCCGGCAAGACGACGTTCGCACACGCTGTGTGCGGGCTGCTGCGCACCCGCGGTGCCACGGTGCGCATCGACGGCCAGGTGCAACCGCCTCGGCGGCGGCGCGCCCGCACCGCACTCGTGATGCAGGAAGTCCACCGTCAGCTGCTGACCTCCTCGGCGGCCGAGGAGCTCACCCTCGGCGCCGATGAGCAGCGGGCGCATGCCGCGCTAGCCGAGTTCGGTCTCGAAGACTATGCGCAGCGGCACCCGCAGTCGCTGTCCGGCGGGCAGATGCAGCGGCTGGCGATCGCCCAGGCCGTCGCCGAGGACCGCTCCGTCATCATCCTCGACGAACCGAGCTCAGGTCTGGATCTGCGCAATATGGAGCGCGTCGCCGGCGTGCTGCGCAGCCTCGCCGACACCGGGCGCACCGTCATCGTCATCACCCACGACAGCGAGCTCATCACCGCCTGCGCCGACCGCATCGTCGAGCTGACACCCCTGACCGCCGCACCCTGACCCGCGCGGAAACCGGGCGGCGGCGCTCTGTGACAGTCCTGCCACAGGGGTGCATCCGCTGACACTGCCGGTGCGCCATAGTGTGGAGCCATGGACATCTTCCACGCCGATGCACAGCTGGTCGTCGCCGCTCTCAGCGACGCTCAGCTGCTGCGCGCATTCGGCCATACCGACCGAACGCGTGCCGTCGCCGAGCTGGCGCAGGCGCGCCGCGCCGAGGCGGCCGCGCCGAGTCCGGATGACCTGCGCGAGGCGGAGGCGCGCCAGCTGCAGGCCGTGCTCGCCGCCGTCGCCGGCAGGCACGAGCGCCGCAGCCGCCTCCTGCGCCGCACGTTCGGCGGCGTCGCGATCCTCTGGTGTCTGCTCATGGCGGGCGCCGTGTCCCTCGCGCTCATGGAGCATTACCTTCCCGAGGTGCCGCCGTTCCTCTTTGCGGTGGAGACGCGGATGCTCGGCGGCGCGGCGGTCGCCGTGGGCTTCTGCCTGCTCATGCTGGCCGCCGTCATCCGGGTAGCCGCAGTGTGGGGCACCGCCCGCTGGCAGCGCGTCGTCCTCACCGCCGCTCTCGAATGGGCCACACGGAAGCCCGGGCGTTTGGAGCGCGGCCTCGACGGGCTGCCGACGAGCGCATCGCTGAGCACCGGGGACGCCCGGATGCACTACGCCACCGCCGTCATCATCGCGATGGTCGGCGGGCTCGTGGCGACCACGCTCATGACCGCCGGACATCCCGTGCTGGCGATCGCCGGCATCATTGCGGTGGCCCTGCCGCTTATCATCGCGGCCGTCATGCTCGTCATCGGCTTCCACCGACTCAGCCGCCGCACCGATGCTGCCCTCGATCTCAGCGCCGCGCTCACCCATCCGAGCCCGCAGGCCCGCGCGCGCATCGATCTGGAGCGCGGACGCATCAACGCGGCGACCTTCGCCAGCCTGCAGCAGGCCCGCCGGAACGATTCGGTTAGCGGCGACTCACTGAGTTAGGCTGTCGGCCATGAATGCTTCGGCCGTCCCGACTGCCGCCTCCCCTGCCGTAGGTGCGCGCGCTGCTGCCAAGGCACAGCGGCGGGAGGCGATCCTGCAGGCGGCCAAGGGGCTGTTCGCCCGGCGCGGGTTCCACGCCGTCGGCATCGAGGACATCGGCACCGGGGCGGGGATCTCCGGTCCGGCGGTCTACCGGCACTTCGCCTCGAAGGAAGCGATCCTCACCGAGCTGCTCGTCGGGATCTCCGAGTACCTGCACGCTGGCGGGCGCGCGCTTCTCGCCGAGGCGACCGGCGCCTCGGGCACGGCGGATCTCATCGGCCGGCTCATCGACTTCCATGTCGACTTCGCTGTGCGCGAGCCTGAGCTCATCCGCATCCAGGATCGCGACTTCACGGCCCTGCCCGATGAGGCACGGCACCGCGTGCGGCAGCTGCAGCGTCAGTACGTCACGCTGTGGGCCGAGCAGCTCACCGGCCTGGAGCCGGATCTCAGCCCGGAGGCCGCGACGGTGCGCGTGCATGCGGTGTTCGGCATGATCAACTCGACGCCGTATGTCGCCCGGCGCATCGACCACGCCGTCGTACGCTCTCAGCTGCTCGCTGGCGCACGCGCCGCACTCGGGCTGGCGGGCTCCGCCTGACCCGGCGGCAGGTCAGACGACGTCAAAGAACAGCTTGCCCGCCTCGGGCTCGGCTGCGCGCAGCCGGATCCGCACCGGCTCGCCGACCGGCGCCTCGCCCTCAGCCCACACGACGACGGCAGGTTCGGGCACATGCACTTCGACGAGCCGGGTGCCGCTCTTCGTCGTCCGCGAGCCGACGAACACCCCGTCGAACGCCTCGCCGATCCGCTCCGCCAGCAGGATCGCCTCCGTGTACTCGATGACCTGCCGGTCGATCTGGCTGGCGCGCTGCCCGGACTTCTGCATCACCTCCGGCAGCTCCTCGAGCCCGGCGAGCGCCCAGGCCGGCGGCTCGGCTCCGCGGCTGGCGGCCTCGGCGAGCGGCAGCACATAGCGGTCGATGAGCCGGCGCAGCGGCGCGGTCGTATGCGCATACGGCGCCCCGACAGCAGCCTGCAGCAGCTCGCTGTCGGCAGCATCCTCGCTGATGAGCGTGTAACCAGCACCGCGGAACAGGGACGGCGAAGCGTAGTGCACGGCGAGCGCGCGCGGATTGCGCTCCTGGTGGCCGATGCTGCGGATGACGTCCTGATACGGCGCATCAGCGGGGAAGCCGAGGCCGGCGACGATCGCGAGGAAGTCGGCGATCGTCTCATCCTTGGGCCGCGGCATGGTGCGCAGCACGCCCTGCCCGGCCTCCAGCATGAGATTCGCCGCGACCCGCCCGGCGAGCAGGCTGATCTGGGCGTTCGCATCTTCGATGCCCTGCCGCGGCCGGTAGGTCAGCGTATAGTCACCATCGGCCTCGACGACGTCCTGGTCCGGGATCGCGAGGTCGATGCCGCCGCGGGCTGCTTCGTCTGCCTGCAGCGCAGCGCCGATCTCGGGCAGCCAGGCGATCGTCTCCGGCAGGGCTCGGCCGGCATCATGATCCGCCTGGACGGCGTCGTAGTCGAGCTGGGTGCGTGAGCGCACAACCGCGCGCACGAGCTCCTGACTGTGGATCGTGCCGTCGGCGTTGAGCTCGACGGTGAAGACATAGGCAGCCCGGTCGACGCCGGGCAGCAGGGAGGCAGCGCCTTCGGAGATGATCTCCGGGTGCAGCGGGATGCGCCGGTCGGGCAGGTAGATCGTCTGCCCACGCGCATGGGTCTCCCGGTCGAGTCGCCCACCAGGGGTGATGAACCGTCCGACATCGGCGATCGCATAGCGCACCCGGAACGCCGGGCCGTCTGCGGGCGCCTGCGCACCTGCGCCGAGCACGCTCAGGTGCATGGCCTGGTCGAGGTCGGTCGCGCCCTTCGGGTCGATCGTGACGAAGGGGATCTCGCGCAGGTCGATGCGCTCTGCAGTGATGCCGTCGCGGCCGGTGGCGAAGGGGTCGTCGCCGAGTTCGGCGACCGCCGCCTCGGCTTCGGCCAGCGCCTCGGCCGGGTATTCCTCCGGCAGACCCGAGGCGAGCCGAGTGTAGGCGGCCTGCAGCTTCGCTGCGAGCGGCCCGGGTGCCGGTTCCCGGCGCCGAGGTGTCAGTGAGCTGGGCAGGTGCAGGCTCGTGAGCATGAGGCCAGACTACCGCGGGCCCGCCTGCGCGCGGCGGGTTCCTGCCCGTCCGCGCGGTTTCGCTACTCCGCCCGCGCGGGGCGTCAGTCGGCGATGCGGCGGTCTGCGAGCTTGGGGTCGTCGCGGAACGGCACGACGAGCAGCGAGCATTCCGCTGCCGGCAGCACGCGGGAGGTGGTGCGGCCGAGCTGGGCGAGCATGCTGGCGAAGCGGCCCAGGCCGCGCTTGCCCATGACGAGCATATCGGCGGTCCGGGACTGCTCGATGAGCAGCTCAACCGGCTCGGCATCGTGGTAGGCGGCGTCGACGCGCAGACCCGGGAAGTGCGAACGAAGCCAGGTCATATCGAGCTCGGTCTGCGCGCGGGCAAGCTCATCGCCGTCGAGCGGTGCGGTGCCGACGATGATGTGCAGGTTCGCGTTCGTGTCCACCGCATAGCTGGCCGCGTTGAGGGCGGCCACCCCGGAGTAGTCGGAGGTGTCGAGGCCGACGACGACGCCGGTCTCCCCGCGCGGGTGGACGTCGACGGAGTCGAATTCGCTGCCGCGCACGGCCCGGTGGATGAGCACGGGGCTGAGCGCATGACCGGGCACGCCGGCGCTCACGGTGCCGATCCGTCCGGTGGCCGGCTGGTCGGAGCCGTGGTGGCCGATGACGAGCAGGCCGGCCTCTTCGCTGAGCTCGGCCATCACCTCGGCAGGGTCGCCGTCGTGGACTTCGGTGCTGAAGGCGGCCGGGCGCTCCTGCCCGGCCATGAGCTCGGTGAGCCGCTGACCGGTGGAGGCGAGCGCCTCCTCGGCGGCGGTGCGGGCGGCGGCATGGTCAGCGGAGGCGGGGTGGGCGGCGGAGGCGACGGAGACCAGGCGCAGCGGCTGGCCGGAGCGGCGCGATTCCTTCAGCGCCCAGGCCGCAGCCTCGCATGAGGTTTCGGAGCCGTCGACTCCGACAATGATGTCGCCGTTGATCTGCATCGCACCTGCCTCGGTTTCACTCACTCACTGCGTACCCTACCGCGTCGCACCGCCGGCGGACAGAGCGGGCGGGCTAGCGGGCGGGCTGGTCGGTGAGGCAAGCGGACAGCCAGCGGGGCTGTCAGGTGGCGTGAGCGCACGGCACCTGACAGCCCCAGCCGGGCCCGAGGCGGTTCAGGCCTTCTGGACGGTGATCGTCCAGCTGGCATCCCCGGTCCGGTCGAAGTTGGTGACCGGGTAGCCGTTGTCGGCGGCCCACTGCGGGATCGCCTCGGTGGCCTGGGTGCAGTCGAAGTTGATGACGAGCTCATCGCCGTCGTTCAGGCCGCTCATCGCGTCCTTGGCTTCGACGAGCGGGAACGGGCAGACGAGTCCGTCGGTCTCCAGCACATGCTGCATGGTTCTCTCTCCTTGTGTCGGTGCGTGGTTGTCAGTGTGTGGTTGAGGTGTGTGGGTGCGGCCTCGCGGCCGGTGCAGACTGCGCAGCCGGGTCAGGCGGCGACGGTCGCAGCCGGGGCCGAGGCGCTGGCCGGCTTGATCGTGAGCTTGGCTGCCAGCCCGGTCCCGAGCATCATGAAGATGAGCGAGACCCATCCCTGGTAGCTGAACTGGGCTGTTTCGACCATCGCGTTGCCGACGGTGCAGCCGCCGGCGAGGGCAGCGCCGACGCCCATGAGTGCACCGCCGCCGATCGACTTGAGCACCGTGGGCGCGTCGGGCACCCGCAGCCGGAACTCACCGGAGGCCTTCGCGGCGATGAAGGAGCCGCCGAGGATGCCGAGGATGAGCATGACGCCCCAGTCGACGAGCTCGACATCGCCGGTCGCAAGGTACTGCACGAGGTTCGACGACGGGGTCGTGATGCCGAGGCCGGCATTGCGGCCGGTGGCAGCCGACAGCGGCCAGGCGATCGTGGCGATGACGCCGATGGCCGCGGCGGTGGCGAACGGGTTCCAGCGCTTCTCGGTCAGCAGGTGGGCCAGGCCGGTCTTGCGCGGCGGCAGGGTGGCCAGCGGGGTCTTGGACTTGCGCTGGTGGTGGGCGACGAGGACCGCGGCGACGGCGGCGAGCAGGATGGCGAACACCCACGGGGAGACGCCGAAGGTCTGCGGCAGGCCGCCGGGTTTGATCGTGATGTCGCGGACCCGCTCGGTGAAGTCGGCCAGCGGGCCGCCCTTCATGATGGCGGAGAAGAGGGCGTAGAAGATGAGGGCGAACCAGCTGCCGACGAGCCCCTCGCCGGAGCGGTAGTAGGTGCCGGTGGCGCAGCCGCCAGCGAGGATGATGGCGGAGCCGAAGATGAAGCCGCCGACGATCGAGCCCACCCACGGGAACGGGCTCGATTCCAGGGTGATGATGCCGAGGGTGTTGAGGGTCATGAGGCCGACGGCGTGGACGGCGATGAGCAGGATGAACGCGGAGAACCAGCGGGTGTTGCCGGCGAGGAAGACGTCGCGGAAGGCGCCGGTGACGCAGAAGCGGCCGCGCTGGAACACGAAGCCCAACACGAGGCCGACGATGAGTCCGGTGATGATCATGAAAGTCCTTTGATCCGTTGCCGAGGCGCCAGCTGGCCTGGTCTGTCGGGCGCACGGGGCATGTGCGGCCAGTGTGGCGTGCGGCCATGTACGGCCGTTGCTGAATGTGCGGCCGGCGGTTCGGCGGAGTGGGAGAGGATTCGGTGTCGCGGTCACCGGATGGCACTGCAGCGTCGCAGGAGGCAGCTCAGCACAGCGGTTGCCGCCGAGGAGTCGGCGGCGGTGGGCTGAGTGTGAGCTGAGGTGATTCGGCGTTGCTGACAGAGCGCATCAGGGGCGCAACAGACAGCCGCGGGCGGCGACGGAGGGCAGATGGATCCTGCCCGGGGCGGGCACAGCGGTGCCCGGCATGCCGGGGCGGCGTAGAGATGTCAGGAACGACAGCCGGAAGTGCACACGTACATCAGATCGATGACGCGGCGGGAGAACAGGTGCAGGCGGAACATCGCGGCGGTTCTCCCTTCTGACGAGCGTGGTGAGCAGGGTGCGGGCGGTCCCGCACCATCTGAGAGTCCGGTGACTGCGGACGGTGATGACCATAGCAGACTCGACCGCCGAAATATTCCGACTGTGTCACAGTCAACATCAGCAGAGTCGCAGTCCTGCTGAGCATCAACACGAAGGCCCCTGATCAGCATTTCCACTGGTCAGGGGCCTTATTTCGAGCCTCCTGCCGGAATCGAACCGGCGACCTTCTTATTACAAGTTGGACGCTCGTCCCCAGCTCCATCATCGCGCGGCATAGCATCGCCCCATGTCAGACCTCAAGTTACACTCAGTCATGACGATGTGGGCCGCGTGGATGACGGCACGCTCACTATCGCCACGGACGATCCAAGAGCGTGTAGACCGAACGACTGCCTGCCTCAGTGCCACTGCGTCCACGTGGCACGGCATTACCGCAGATGAGATCGTCCGCTGGCTGGCCGACCTCGACGTTTCAGCCGCCAGCCGCGCCACATACTTCGGCCACCTCAAAGCGTTCTTCGACTGGCTGCAAACCGTCGAACTTCGCACCTCGAACCCGATGCGGTCGGTGCCCTCACCGCGCCGCCCGAAAGCGGAGGCCAGGCCCTTGGCAGATCACCAGCTGCCGAAGCTCATCGCCGCTGCGCAGCGGCCTCGCACCCGCATGATGATTCTGCTTGCTGCGGCAGCTGGGCTGCGTGTGCATGAGATCGCGCAGGTGCGCGGTCAGGACGTCGACCTGGCGGCTGGGACGCTCATCGTCACCGGCAAGGGCAACCAGACGGCCATGATCCCGGTGCATGAGGCGATCTCAGAGCACGCACACATTCATGACTTCCCGGCGCGCGGATGGTGGTTCCCGTCTGCGTCCGGCGGACATGTGCGGGCGGGGTCGGTCGGCACGCTCATCGGCCGCGCGATGCAGCGCGCCGGGATTGAGGGCACCGCCCACCAGCTCCGGCACTGGTACGGCACGAGTCTGCTTGACGCCGGAGTCGATCTGCGCATCGTTCAAGAGCTGATGCGCCATGAGTCAATCCAATCGACGGTGCGCTATACACGTGTGTCATCCGCCGCACGGCAAGCGGGCATCGACGCACTGCGACTACCGACAGCTGCCTGATCCCACACGACAAGGCCCCGGCTCAATGAGCCGGGGCCTTGTCGTGTTCCCGAGGTCATCCCCGAGGTCATCCCCGCTGCCGAGACCACGACGAGCACGCTGCACCGAACGCGGTGGTTGATGTTTCATCTAATTGTATGGAATCACACTTTGACACGTGTGCTAGTCGGATTTTCTTTGTAGCTTTCCACAGTTGCGTCTCCGCGCAATCGATGGTCACGCGCGGGCGCGCGCCGATCACGGTCTAGGGGCCGGTGACGACTTCCGCGCCCTAGTGCGCGGGTCGGCGCTCGGGATCGGGCACGATCCACGCGGCGGCGGCGGTGACAAGCAGCGTGAACGCCGAGGACACCTCGGGCGGTATGTCGAGGGACGGCCAGATCGCGGTGACTGCCCACACGACGATGACGGTGAGCGCGCCTGCGGTCGATCCGGTCGTGACGGTGCGTGATGGGGTTCTCATTTCCTGTTCTCCTCCTCGAGGCGGGTCAACCGCGCGTCTTGGTGGTCAAGCCGGGTCACGATGCGCCCGGCGCGGCTGTCGGTCATGGTGATGTGGTCGAGCAATAGCTCATTGAGTCGGTCGATCTTCTGGTTCACGTCGACCTGGCGGCGCTCCGTCTTGGTCGCGGTGGACTGCAGGCGGGCGTTCTGGCGGCGGATGTCCGAGAGGCACTGTGCGGCCCGCCCGGCGGTGGCGGACAGTGCGCCGATGAGCAGTCCGAGCGCCGTGAGCAGCGCGGTCACATCGTCGATCGTCGCTGTCACGTGATCGGTGCCTCCCACAGGGCTGCCCAGGTCTGGGCGCCGACACCGCCGTCGACGCGCAGCCGCTTCTCGTGCTGGAACTTCCGCACCACGTCGCGGGTGGCGGGGCCGTAGCGTCCGTCCACGCTGATGCGCCAGCCACGGTCTTTGAGGCGTTGCTGGAGCTGCCTGATGCCGTCCCGGTCGCGGGCATAGTAGCCGCTATGGTTGCGGGGGTCGCGGGATTCGACGCCGAACCAGTGGCCGCGTGGCAGCGGGAACGCCGGGGCTGTCCCCGCGGGCTTCGGCCGCGGCTTCGGCTGAGGCTGCGGTGCCTCGGCGTCGGCGATTCCCCAGCTGCGGCGGTCATTCTCGGCCGAGGCACGCTGATAGATCGAGATGTGGACGTGCTGCGTATGCGGATTCGATCCGCTGTAGCGGCGCGGCCGCCAGTTGCCGATGTCGCGGTTCATGATCTGCCGGTCGAAGATGATGTAGCGGACGCTGGGGTGACGTTTGGCGGCGGCGATGAGCGCGCCGGTGTCGATTCCCTTGGCGGTGATGTCGATCGCGTTCACGCTCCCCCGGCTGTTGGGGTTGTGATCCGACTTGCGGGCTGCATGTGCTCGGTCTCCGATGGTGCCGTCGCTGGCTTTGGAGCGGTTCGGCCAGCGGGCGTTGACCTCGGCGCGCAGCTGGGCGAGGGATGGAGCTAGGTGCCATGCCATGTTCTTTTCTCCTCTTTCAGACGAACTCTTGCCAGGTCGCGGCGGCGATGCCAGTGCTTGCGACGACGAAGCGGTGCCACCGCTTCGGCCTGCCAGAGGACTGCCCGGTGCCTGAGTATGGGATGCCGTCAAGCACTTGGATCGTGAAGTCATGCCCGCGATATGTGCGTAGCGTCCACATGGCGACCTGAGTTGCGAGCTTGGCACTCTTTGCGACGCCGCCGAACCGCTCACCGGGTTCGGTCACGGAGTCAAGATCGAACGCGGCTCCGAAAACTCCTTGCGAATCGACTGGCTCAAGATTCTTGACTCTGAGTGCTGCATGACCGGCAACTCTGGCGGCGCTAGATGCTTCGCTTTGCGCCTTGGTGGCGGCAGTGATTGAGCTGTTGATGCGTTCAGCGATTGTCTTGGATAGCGCAGGATAGGCGCTGATCTTGTCAGTGCCCTCGACGTAGGGCACGGTGCCGATTGTTCCACTCATGAGTTTCTCCACTCGGTTGTTGTCGCTTGCCAGGTGCCGGTGTGCCGTGCCCAGGTCGAGGCGGGTGGCGGTTCAGGTTCGGGCGGGAAGTTGCCGGGTGTAGGGAAGACGTCGCCGGTTCCGAGGTCGAGTTCGAGGACGGCGCGGCGGGGGCCTGAGCGTGTCGGGGAAGGGTTGATCGTCAGCACCGCTTTGTCGGCGATTCCGCCGACGAGTGTCGGCAGCCCGGCCAGGGACGGGATACCGGCGACGTGGAATGTTGGCAGCTCGTGGCCGAATGCGAAGATGGCCTTGAGCCATGTGTGCACGGGTTCGCCTGCGTCGAGGGCGGGATCGAGCAGCACCTTGATCTTGTCGAGTGTCCACCGGATGCGCGGGCGCTGGATGAGCTGACCGGCAAGTGAGGTTGCTGATTTGCGTCCGAACAGGCGCACGGCGTGGTTCTCGACGATCGCGCCGTATTTTTTGACAGCGGGGCCGTCCTCGAAGCGCACTTCGTGGACTTTGGTGCCGTTGTCGTTCGGGTCACCGCTGGGCTGGTCGTTGACGTGTGTCACGGTGACGATGTTCGGGGTGGTGCGTTGCTTGTTGGTGAACATCTCGCCAGCGTCCTCGACGTATTTCGCCGGGATTCGGTGCGATGCCGGGGCGTTGGCGCGGGCGAGCATGAACCCGATTCGGCGGCTGGTCGGGGTGACCTGAACCCAGGCGCGGTGTCCGTTGGCCTCGGCGACGAAGCTGATGAGCTCGTGAAGCGTCTGCCCGTCTGAGAGCTGGCTGGCCAGGATGCCGTGATCCATGAGCGGTTTCGATGGCATTGAGAGCGACCAGGACTGGCCGGTGATCCGGGCGATGATCGCTCGGACATTCGAGGCTGCGCCGGAGAATCCGAGGGGCAGCGCTGCGATTTCTCCGTTGCTGTGCATGTGGCGGATCGCTGGCGATCCTACTGAGCAGCTCACGGTCGCGCGGATGCCTCGGCGCTGCGGGTTGCGGCGGGTGGCCGGGGCGCGCGTGACGGTGATTTCGGTGATGGTGCCTCTCAGCGCTTGCACCGTGTGTCCGGGCATCTGCACATCCACGGCAGCGGCGGCGCCTTCGTGGAGCCAGTCTTGAGCGCCGCGTTCGTCGATGAAGCTGAACGTGGCGGTGAGGTCTCGGACTGCGCCGATCGCGGTGCCGTTGTTGACGGTGAGTGTCATCGGGCCGATCGCGTAGGGGCGGGTGCTACTGGCTGCGTATGAGAATGCTTGCCCGCCGAGGGTGATGTTCGGCCAGATCATGCTGGCCTCCATGCGATCCCGCGCCTGCGGAAGAACACGTCGAGGGTGTCGACGAGCTGCCTGCCGGTTTCTTCGGGGTCGAACGCGCCGGTGACGGTGATCGCGCCTGGCTCGAACACAACGGTTGGGCCACTCGTTGCGGCTGCCTGTCCTTGCCGGGTGGCCGGGGTGGTGACGGCAGGCAGCTTGATTGCTGCCGGGGTTGGTGGGGCGATCATGTCGGCCATTGCGCTTTGCACGCGGCCTGTCATCCCGGTGATGCCCTTGATGTAGCCTGCGGCGGTCTGGTTGCCGATCGTGGCGAATACGCGTGAGGGCGAGGCGATGCCGAGTAGGTTCTTCGCACTGGTGATCGCGTCGCCGACGACGCCGGAGACGGCGTCGACGGCGCGTTGGGCCATGTCTTGGATTCCGCCGGTGAGTCCGTCGATGAGGTCGCGGCCGATGCCTGCCATGACGCTGCCGATGTGGGCGAGTCCCGAGGTGATGCGTCCGGGCAGCCCGGTCACGAAGTCGAGTACGCGGGCGATGCCGGTGCGGGTGGCGTCGACGCCGCGCTGCCAGCCGTTGCGCAGAGCGTCGGCGATCGGGGTGAGCAGCAGCCTGGCCTCGGCGATGAACAGGCGCACGAGGCCCACGACGAGGTTCTTGATCAGGTCGACGGCACCGGTGACGATGCCCTTTGCGCCCTCCCAGGCCATAGCCCAGTCTCCGGTGAGGACACCGGCGACGACCTGCACGGCACCGACGACGATCTGCAGGGCGGGCACGAGCAGGCTGGCCAGCACCTCGACGATCGTGATGAAGCGCTGGGCCAGGGCGGCGACGATCGGCACGAGCGCACTGATGACGGATATGACGGTGGGCACGACCGATTCGGCCACCGGCGTGAGCGCGTCGATGAGTTCGGTCACGAGCGGGGCGAGCTGTTCGAGGACCGGGGCCAGCGCGTCGATGAGTTCGGTCACGAGCGGGGCGATCGCGGTGAGCAGCTCGGAGACGACAGGGGCGAGTCCTTGGAGCAGCTGGGAGACGACCGGTAGCAGTTCCGATGCGAGGTCGGTGAGTACCGGGGCGAGCTGTTCGACGAATTGGCCGATGAGAGGGGCCAGGGCAGATGCGAGTTCGCCGATGACCGGGGCGAGGGTGGTGATGATGTCGCCGATTGCAGATAGGGCGGTGCCGAGCACTTCCCCGATGACGGGGGCGAGGGTGGTGAGTGCGTCGAGCAGCGGCGGCAGCGCGGTCGAGGCGAGTTCAGCCAGGGCTGGGCCGAGGGTGCCGGCTAGCTCGGAGACGACGGGCGCGATCTGGTCGAGCAGCCCGGCCAGGGCGTCGCCGAGGCCTCCGAGGATACCGGAGAGCACGGGGCCGAGCTGGGTGGCGAGGTCGGCGACGATGGGGCCGAGCTGGGTGGCGAGGTCTCCGATGACGCCGCCGAGTACGCCTGCGAGGTCGTTCACGGAGTCCCGGAACGTCTCGGAGCCGAGGTACAGCGCGGCTAGGCCACCGATGATGAGGTTCACGGGCGTCAGCAGACCGGCTAGGGCACCGGCGAACCCGGCGAGCATCCCGGACAGTGGGGTGAAGCGCAGCACGAGGCCAGCGATGACCGCAACCAGGCCGCCGATCTGGCCGCCGGTGAGATTGCTGATCGTGTCGCCGAGGCCGCGCAGCCAGTCGACGATACCGGCGACGGCAGCGCCGATCGGTGAGGTGTCGGACAGGCCGAGGGCGGCCACAATGTCGGTTGTGGATGCGCCGTCTTGGAGTAGGGCTGCGGCGTCGACGAGGCGCTGCAGGGCGGGGATCATCTGTTCGGAGATGTAGCCGACGACTGCGGTCGCGGCGGGCAGCAGTAGTTGGCCGTAGGCTGCCGATAGATCTCCGATCTGGGCCTTGAGGATTTGCACGCGGGTGGCGTAGGTGTCGGTCTCGCGGGCGAACGCGCCGTGTGCGTCGCCGGTCTGTTCCATGATGAGCGCCAGCGTCGCCGCCGCTTGCGCCTCTTGGTCGAACGCACCGCCGACCTTTTTGAACCCGAGTTCGGCTGCCTTGGCGTCGATCCCGGCCTGTTTCAGGCTGACACCGTACTTCTCGATCGGGTCACGTTCACCCTTGAGGGCCGAGCTGATCGACTCGACGGCCTCGCGGGTGGTGCCGCCGAACATCGCTGCCAGGTCACCGCCGAGGCCGATGAGTTCGTTCGTTTTGGGGCCTAGCTCGTCCATGGCCACGCCCGCGTTCTTGAGCTGGGAGCCGATGAGCGTGCCGAGTTCTTGGTACTCGTTGCGGGTGATCCCGAGTGATGTGGCGGCCTCGGATGCCCAGCCCTTGACGGCGTCGGCGTGATCTTTGAATACGGCCTCGACTGCGCCGGTGGACTGTTCGAGGTCGCCAGCGTTGTCGATCGCTTTCTTGGTCATGACGCCGATCGCCGCCGCTGCAGCAGCGGCGACGATCTTCATTTTGTCCATGGCCGCGGAGGTGGCCTGGGTCGCCTGGGTTGCGCCCTTGGCGTCGCCGATGATCCGAACGGCGAGGATCGCGGTTTTGCTCATTCCTCGGCTTCCTCCTCTAGCAGCTGTTCGATCGTGGCGATGGTGGCGTCGTCGAGCGTCTCAAGCTCGCGCAGCGGCAGGCCGGTGCGCAGCATGAGCGCGATCAGGAACCGGCGATAGGTGCCGGATGCGTAGGGGGGACGGTCGGCTGTTCCTCGTCCTGGGTGGCGGTGGCTTCGACTGCCGTGGTGATGAACTCGTCCCAGGGCAGCGTGTGGTGACCGGCGCGCTCGGTTGCGGCCCAGGCGAGGAACGCCTGAGCGGTCACCGGGGTGGTCTCGGCGTTCCAGCCGTTGGCGCGGGCGGCGGTTTCGTAGCGGATGCGATCGGGCAGGGTGATGCGTTCGGGTGGGAGGATCGAGCCGTCCTGTAGCTCGACGACGCTGTAGACCTTCTGCATGGTGTGTCCTTTCAGAGTCCTTCGACTCGGTTGATGATGCCGTCGACGGTGCGCATGTAGACCGGGAGCCAGCGGCCCTCGGAGTCGCGCGCGCCGTCCGACAGGAACGGTTGGGCGGTGATGGAGCGGGCGGGCCAGCCCCAGTGGATCGGCGGGGCGTATGGCACGCTGGCGTAACCGGCGCGGATGATGCCTGCCGTCTTGGTGCCAGACGATCGGATCGTCTCGCGCAGCGTGCCCTCGCGCACCGGGGCCAGCGCGGCTGAGGCGTCGGCGGCGATCGCGGCAGCCTTGGCGTGGGCGTCCTTGAGGTCTTTGAAGTCGTCGCCTGCACGCCTGAGCGTGGCGCGTAGGCGACGCGCGCCCTCGACCTTGACGAGGGGCGGGGTGCCAGCCATTATTCTGGCTTGGAGTCGCCGGTGTAGGCTGCCGGGGTCCAGTCGCCGACGCCTTTGAACTCGAACTCGGTGGTGTTGCGCTTCTTGACGTCGCCGCCGATCTTGACGGGGCGGATGACGCATTCACCGGTGATCTTGAGGCCGCCGGACTTGGAGGGCACGTATTCGAACTTCATCTGCTTCCCGGCGTGCTTCTTGCACCAGACGAGCAGCGAGGTCATGCCGGAGTAGTCCTGCAGGAACTCGCCAGTGAGGGTGTAGGACTCGGTGGAGTCACCGGCGACCTCCTCGCCGGAGAGTACGGGGATGTTGTCGTCCTGGTCGAACTCGGGGGCGAGTTCGACCTTGGTGACCTGGCTTGAGAACTCGCCCTCGCTGCCGGTGGTGCCGAACTTGAGGATGCCGGGGCCGAGCTGGTCTGCCTTGACTGCCATGATGGTTGTCCTTTCAGATGAGGTCGTATGACCGGGTTAGGGTGGCTGCCCAGGCGGTGACGCCGGGGCCGTGGTTCGGTTTGAACGTGCCGGGGCGTGCGTCGTCGATGCCGAGGGCCTTGACGAGAGCGGTGAGGGTGTCGGCGGTGTCTTGCCATGCCTCGGCGTGGTCGGCCCGTCCCGAGGCGATCCAGAGCGTCCATGTGGTTTCGGCTGCCGAGGTCGTGGGGAACTCGATCTGTGGCGGGTCGATGAGCACGGCGGTGCCGCCTGCGGTGACCGTGTTCGATGCGACGGTGAAGTCGGTGGTCACGGTCACCGTGTCGTCGAGGGCGTCGGCGGCTTCGGTGGCGAGTTCGGCTGCGGCGTGGGAGTCCATGCGTTAGCCGATCGCCGGTGGCAGGTAGGGACGGAGGATCGGGTTAGCTGCAGCCATGGGGTCGCGGTTGATCCGCACGGTCGAGGCCGGGCCGTCTGCCTGATCGAACGACGTGATGCCGTTGCGGGCGGTGCGCCGGTAGAACAGGTCGGCTGCCACCTCTAGGCGGGCGCGGTCGGCGACCGCTTCCGGGACTGGATAGTCCCGGACGCGGGCGTCGACGAGTGCTGCAGCCTGGTCGACGCACTCGGCGGCGAACGCGTGTTCGCCTGCCGAGGCGTTGACGTGGGTTAGCAGCCGGTCAGCGGTGATCATGGGACGCCCGCTGAGGTCTTCTTGACCGGGACGATGCCCTGCGGGAACGGGTCGATGAACGCGGCGTATCCGTAGATCGAGAACTGTTTGGTGAGGTTGACGATGTTCTCGTCCTGCAGCTGTGCCGGAGCGCCGGGCGATTCCATGGTCTGCAGGGCAGCGGAGTCGAAGAACGTGGCCTTGCCGGTCTCTCCCCACAGCACCTTGACTGGCACGCTGGTCAGGTTGCCCTCTCCCTTGGGCAGGTCGACCTGGCCGATCACGTTCGTGCCCTGGCCGTAGACGCTCATGATCGGGCGGCCGTCGGCAGCCTCGACGGTCATGAGTTCTTTGAACCAGTCCGGGGACATGAGCAGGCCCTGCAGCTCCATTCCCGATTCTTCGTAGGCCTGGCCCGCGTCGACGATCGAGGTCAGCCAGTCGGTGTAGTCGGCCTTGGCGGGCAGGGTGAGCGCGTCCGAGTCGCGGGCGGTCATGACCTCGGTGAGCTTGGCGCGGAACGCCTCCTCGGTGGCCTTGGCGTACTTGATGCCGAGGGCCTTGAGCACGAGGTTGAGGTAGTTGACCGTCGAGCGTTCGATGAGCTGCCGGGACAGCTCAGTCCAGCCGCCGAACGTGTCGATCGCCTCGTTGTCGGCCTTGAGGTTGACCTTGCCGGGGCCGGGCAGGTCTGCGCCCTCCTTGGTCTGCTTGCCCGCCTTGAGGGTGTCTCCCTCGAGGCGCACGAAGTCGACGGTCATGCCCTGGGCTGGCAGGGTGTCGCGGGCGAACGTGTTGATGAGCTTGCGGCGCTCGTCGACGAACTTGATGAAGTTGCCGACGAAGTTGTCCTTGGTCAGGTCGTCGGCGGTCGTCGCGCCGGTGAATGCGCGGTGGAACTCGGCAGCGGACTCGTCACCGGAGGCGAGGGCCTTGAGGAACTCTCCCATGGATCGCCAGTTGCGGCCTGGGTTCGGGGCCGAGCTGCCACCTGCGGCGAGCAGGTTGAGCTGGCGTTCGAGGTCGTCGAGGCCCTCGGTGAGTGGGGTGAGGGCTGCGGTCATGTCGTCGCGGGTGAGTGTCTCGGGCATTGCGGATGTCCTCTCAGACTGTTCGGGTGGTGTGGGGCGGTGGCGGACGGATTGAACGGTGGCACCGGCGTAGGCGGGGAATGGCACCAGTGAGAACTCAAGCGCCCTTACCTTGGTGTGGACGATCACGTCGGTGTCGGCGTCCTCGTCGTGCTCGATGCGCCACTCGATCGGCACGAACCCGATCGACAAGCGAGTGATCACGCCGTCGTCGAGCAGCATCGCGGCTTCGCGGCCTCGCTCGGTGGCCGACAGGCTGGCCTCGATCTCGAAGCCAGTCTCGGTGTCGCGGCCTGCGGTGATCTTGCCGATGGGTTCGTCGTGCCGCCACAGGACGAGGGAGGGCACGCCGTCCATGTCGAGTTCGACGCAGCCTGGTTCGAAGCGTTCACGCAGTCCCCACAGCTCGATTTCTTCGCCGTAGGGCACGCCGATGCCGGTGAAGCCGCGCCCGTCAGCCTTGGCGCGGATGTGGACGTCCATGTCGCGGCGTGCGCCGATCTGGTCGCGGGTGAGGGTGTCAGGCATTGCTGATGTCCTTTGCGGTCGGCAGGTCGGCGGGGTCGAGGGTGGGCAGGTTCTCGATCGCGCGCACCTCGTCGACGGTCATGAACCCTGCGGTGAGGGCGAGCTGGTGGGCTTCGTATCGGGTTTTGGTGTCCGAGCGCAGCAGTGTTTCGATGTTGAAGCGCACGGTCTGACCGCGGGGGGTGAACTCGGTCAGGGCGTCCTCGATGCGGCGGAGATAGGCCATGAGGGTGAAGCGGACGAACGCCAGCCAGTCCTGTTCGACGTTGCTGTAGGTCTGGGAGTTGCCGTCGAGGGTGACGAGCATGAGCGACGAGGGCACGCCGAACAGTCTGGCGACCTCGGTCACGGAGAACGCCTGGGCGTCGATCCAGAGCGCGTCCTTGGGGGTGAGCAGGATCGGCTTGTAGTCGAAGCCCTTGCCGAGGGTTTTGATGCCGGTCGGGTTGGCGGTCTGGTCGAGGGGCTGGCCGTCGTCGTCGAGGCCGTTCCACCGGTTGCGGATCGCGGCTGCCTCGTCACCGGTGATCGCCTGATCTGACGTGAGGATGCCAGACGGCTGGCCGGTGTCGACGAACCACCGGCTGAGGTGCTCGCGCATGTCGAGGGTCGAACGCAGCGTGGACTGCGCGGCCTGGATCGGGCCGAGGCCGGTCAGGGTGCCAGGCAGCCCCGGCAGCAGCTTGAGGTGTTGGATACGGGTGCGGTCGTAGGTCTTGCCCTCGTAGTGGTAGGTGACGCGCTTGTGATCGTCGACGGTGACGTGTACGTGGTGCGGGTTGAGCGGTTCGAGGTTGATCGTCTCGCCTGCGTGGGTGTGGCGCATGAGGTAGGCGTTACCGGTCAGGGCGAGGCTGATCACGACAGATTCGATGAACTCGGCACGGCTCATGTCGACGTTGGGGCGGCGCACGAGCGAGGTCGTCTCGGCGATGACGGAGCCGCGCCGTTCCACGTCGAGGGACAGCTGGCCTGCGCTGGTGGCCAGGATTTGTACGGCCCGGTAGACGGCGGGCACGCTCGTGGCTTCGGCTGATGTGACGGTGGAGCCTGCAGCCCTGCGCGGCGGTGGCAGCACGCCGGGCGGTGTGGCGACCGATTCGGCAGCGCGGGTGAGTGCGCCGCCTGCGATCCGGTCGATGATCCACTGTGTGAAGCTCATGCAGCCATGACAGACCAGCAGCGGGCGGAGTGTGAAGCCGGGCAGCCTGGTCGGTGTCATGAGGTGCTGTTGGATGTCACCACATTTGCAGTTTGGGTCGGGTGTCGAGGTGCTTGACGGCCCACAGTGCTGCCGAGGATGCGATGACGGCGGGGATCGGGCCGGGTGATTTATCGCGGTTGATCGTCTCGACGCCGTTCGTGGTGCGGGAGCGGGCCAGGGCGAACGCGTGGGCGAGGGCGTCGGTGCCGTCGTGGATGAGGTCGCGGGTGATCCGCCCGGCGTGGATCAAGTCCATGTCGGCGACGGAGCGGTCGTACATGCTCAGGGTTGTCAGCTCGATTCGGGCGCGGCGTTCGAGCGCGTCGATCGCCGATTTCGTGGGGCCGCCGTTGTCGGCGACGATCACGGCGGGCCGGAGCACCTCGGCGAGGCGCTCGACCTCGCCAGGCAGCCACCATGAACCGGGTGCCTGTTTGACCACGCGGATGTTCGAGTTCTCGTCCTCGTCGATCCAGGCAGCCACGATCGCGGAGTAGGCGTCGCCGATAGCGATGTCGAACCCGAGGGCGACCGGCTGGCCGCCGGGTGGCTTCTGGTCGGTTCTCAGGGTGTCGAAGTCCGGGATCAGTGGTGTGTCCTCGTGCTTCGGGCGGCGGTTCATGAACGCCCGTTCCCACTCGGCGGGCGCGTTAGCCATGCGGTCGGCCTGTCTGCGCAGCGCGTCGATTGTGATCGTGTGGCCCAGCGCGGGGTGGAACCACCAGTTTGTTTCGTCCCAGGGGTCGAGGCCGTCAGGCAGCGACCACTCGAAGTACGCCATGCTGGGGTCTGCACCGGCGCGTCCGGTCTCGATCATCTGGTTCATGAACGTCGACGATTCGGTGCCGACTGTGCTGATCCACCATGTTTGACACCACCTGCCGAGGCTGATCTGGCCGGGTTCGATCGCGCCCTTGAGCGTGTTGCCCTCGGCTTCGTCGAGTGACCAGAACTCATCGACGGTCACGGTGAACGGGGTCTCGCCATGCAGGGCGGTGTCGGTGGGGGCGAACACGTTGACGGCGCTGCCGTTCTCGGGGAGGATCAGGCCCTCGCTGCCCGCGCTGCGGCGCACCTTGCCGATCGGGGCTAGCGGGGAGTTGACCCAGAGCTTGGTGAAGTCGGCGAAGCGGCGGCGGGCGTCCTTGCCGGTCTGAGCGGTGAAGAACAGCTCGCGGCCAGGGTGGATGAGCGCGCGGGTGGCCTGCACCGGGCCGACGAGAGTGGTCTTGCCGGACTGCCGTGGCACGGTGACGACGATCGTCTGGTACCGGTATCCGTGCTCGTCGTACTCGCCTGCGACGTTGACGATGTGCCGCTGATGAGGCATGAGCGGTTTGCCGAGGGCCTTGGCGATAGCGGCGATCTTGCCGCCCTCGGTGCGCCATGCCGGATCCCTGGGCGTCGCGTAGGTCGGGACTCCTGGCCGGATGCCAGGCGGCGGCGCGTCAGGCATCACCGTCGATCCCACTCATGGTCTCAAGCAGCTTGTCGAACTCAGACGAGGCACCGGCAGCCTCGGGCGCGGGCAGCATCTCGAACACTTTGGCGACTGCCTGAGTCATCTGAGCGACGCCGTAGGCCTTGGTGCGCTCCATGTGGTCGTAGTCGCGGGCGGTGCCGATCGCCAGGGCGGCGAGGTGTTCGTTCTCGTCGGTGATCCAGCCACCGGCACGCAGCTTGTCGATCGTTTTGGTCGTCGACGCCTCCAACGGGCCGACTTCCTTGGGTTTCGCGCGAAAGTCATCCAAACCTGGGAGCATTTCGGCCATTTTGGGGCCTCCTTTCCGGGGTCGATTCGGGGGTGTGGGCCGGGCGGTTTTGTCCCGCCCTCCTGGGGGTGTTTTTGCTCGCGTTCGGGGGAGAGAAGTCCATGGGGCCGCGGGGTGGCCGGGCGGTCACTGACAGAAAAACGACTCGCCGCCGACGACGATGAACCGCTCGTCAAGCTCCCGATCGCCGAGCGCATAGTTACACCGCTTATGCGCCGGTCGGAGGTTGGTGAGCTCGTCTGTTCCGCCTTTCGATCGCGATATCACATGCTGCAGCGACTCGTCACCTGGTTCGATCGCGGTCGCGCAGATGCAGCACGTCCAGCCATGAGCAGCGATCGACGCGTCGAGCAGCTGCCTGCGCTTGCGTGAGCTCAGCGATGTGTAGTCACTCATTGGTCTTCCTCGTCTGTCCCTGCAGCCACCGGGCCACCTGCCTCGGGTGGTAGCGGACACTGCGGCCGATCTTCACGAACGGCGGGCCAACTCGGTCGCACCGCCAGCGCGCCAGCCTGTCCTCGGGCACGGCCAGGTACTCGGCTACCTGGGCGGGAGTCCAAAGGGGCACCGGCTTCGTCGGGGGCGGGGCACTCATGACCGGCCACCCTCAACAGCGGGGCCACCCTCGATCGAAGCGGAGCGGGTCTGCGCCATCCAGATGAGTTCGGTGCCATCCGTCGAGGGTGACGCCGTGGCAGTGAGCGAGTGCCCATCCTGGTGGAGGATGGACAGGTGGACTCGCTCGACAGGGGTGAGCCGGTGGGCGGCGAGGTTCTCGGTGAGTTGCTTGGTGATGTGGTGTAGAGCGTCGGCGAGCCGCTGCTCGGGTGTCATGGTGGTTACCTCTCGTTCGATTGTTGGGTGTGCTTGTGGCTGGGTGTCCCCGTGCGGAGCGCTACGCGCACGGTTTCCCGCGCGGTGCCCTCTCCCCACAGCGATTCGCCCTCGGTGCCACGATCTGCCGAGACAGCCACGACTCATAGCCCCGCCTCCAAGTGGAGACGCGGCTAGCCGTAGACCGTCACAGGCGGCTGATCAGGCTTCGCTGTGCGGTATCCCCTCCCGAGCAGGGCACCCGCCCGCTACGGCGGGGGTTCATCGGGCCGCTGAGTTGGTGACCCGGTCGCGCGTATTGGCTCCACCGGGGCCGCATTGGTGCCACGCTGCGGCGCGCGTGTACTGCCAGGGGTCAGGCCATGGCCTCACCTGCCTCGACAGCAGCGGCGTTGGAAGTCTGAGAGGGTCGGCGCTGGCGGCGAGCACCCTCGGGCTTCGCCGCCTCACACGTACTGCACATGCAGCCTGCACGCCATGCAGCCTGCACGCCATGCGGCGGCGGTGCCGTGCCGGAGCACGCCAGCAGCCAGTGCGCGGTCGAGCGGTGTCATGCCGCCGACGACACCGAAGCGGTGATAGACCGAGGTGCTGCCCTCCACGTCGAGGGCAGCCGAGCGGCAAGCGTCAATGAGTGGGCAGGCATGGCAGACGGTCAGTGCAGCAGCCTCGTTGCACGGGTCGAAGAACATCGCGTCTGCGGTGTCGAGGGGCACCGCGCGGCAGGCAGCCCGGTTGAGGTCAGTCATCGGCGTCGACCTCGTAGTGCCGGGCGAAGTAGCCCGCTGCGAGCACGTCGCGGGCCTTGCCCTCGTCGTCGACGACGAACGCCTCGCCGACCTCGGCGCGGCGAGCTGTCGGGACACCTGGGAGGCAGTAGCGCAGCGTCATGCCGGATTCGAGGGTGAACCAGCCTGCAGCATCGCAGGCGCGGATCACGTCGATCATGGACTGATGGGAGCCGTCGAACACGATGACGCGCACAGGCTCGCCAGTGGTGCGCACCCGGGCGGTGACGATACCCGCGCTCATGAGCGCCACCACAGGCCAAGGGCGGCGAGGACGACGGTGCCAAGCAGCAGGACGCTGAGCACGACGGTCAGCGGCGCGGAGCTGCGCCAGCACGTCACCGCTGAACCCGAGGTCACACTCGGGAGCTGCATCGAGGATGTCGCGCAGGCGGCGGAACTCGCTATCCCGGGAGTGAGCAGACTGGTCTGCGAACGCTTGGGTGATCCGCTCAGAAGCGGTGGGATCACTGGTCATTGGGACTCCTCACGCGGGGCGGAAGTGGTGCGGTGCGGCAGGATCGACGGCCTGCCGCACCGCGCACGAACACCGGAAGCTGGGTGTCCGTGCTTGCCGCTACCCTCGGAACCGCTGACACGAGTCGCATTCGTGCCAGCGCAGTCAGGCGCTCCTGCACGCACAGCGCCACGAAAGGAAGCAGCAAGAATGAAAGCCAAGCGAATCGCGAAAAACACATACGAGGTGCTCAACAACACCGGTGTCGACGCGACAGACGTGCGGATCATCGCCGATCCGCACCTGACACCAGATGAGACGGTGATCGAACGAGTCGGGGCGCTCAAAGACGGGGACTCACAGATCGTGACCGTCATTCCGACCCTCGCGACGGCGACGGACGCCTACCTGATTCGGTGGCAGAGCTACTACGGTCGCGGCGAGCACCGCTTCCAGTCCTGACCTGCCGAGCCGTCCACTCGCGGTAACCATGATCGGGCACGTGCTCGGTCACGGTTACAGCGCGCGGCTCGATCACAACACGGGTGACATAGCGCGGATCAATCCCCAACACGCGTAACGCCTCAATCACGTCCCCGAACTCGTAAGCAAACCCCTCCGGAGGCGCAACACGCTCACACATCACGCCGACACCTCCCGAGCAGCTGCGCGCTTCGCTTCGGCGCGACTGGCGGCAAGTTGCTCGACTTCAGAGCGATCGAATACCCAAGTGCGAGGCCCAAGCCGCTCGACCGTGAGTTCACCGATCTCGACTAGATAGCGAACACCGGCTGGGGTGAGGCCAAGCAGCTCGGCCGCGCCAGAAGTGTTCATAAACCGCGTACTTTGCATGGTGCAAGAGTTACACGCTTGTCATTCGATGTCAACTGTGCACACGCATCGTTTAGCGCGACAGCGTTGCTCTCACACTTTGCACATGGGAAGATTGAGGCATGACTCAAAGTATTGATATGGGAATTGTTCCCGAGCTGACAATTGGACAGCGGCTACGGGTTGCGCGTGAGCTGACGGGGTTAGAGCAGCGCGAGTTTGCAAGCGAGATCGGCATCTCGCGCACCTCCGTGAGCGCGCTCGAAGGCGGCAGGTCGAAGCCGAGGCAACTAACTCTCCGCGCTTGGTCGTCGCGCACTGGGGTGTCTCTGCACTGGCTGGAAACGGGCGAAGCCCCGTCGCCTGGGGGTGGCGACGGGGCTTTGGCTCCTGTGAGCCTCCTGCCGGAATCGAACCGGCGACCTTCTTATTACGAGTAAGACGCTCTGCCGACTGAGCTAAGGAGGCAACCTGGTCAAGGATAGCCGGTGGCGAAGCGGAGCGTCAAAAGCGCGTTGCCCGGCCTCATGCAGCCGGCGCGATACAGTGAACCATGCAGCACACCGCTGCTGGTCAGCGCCGCTGCCGCTGACTGGCCCCTGCGAGAGACGAAAGGATCTGGAGAGAACGTGGCCGTGGATATGGATCGCTTCCTGCGCGAGTTCGAAGAGCTCATCGAATGCGAGTCCCCGTCCTCGGATCCGGATGCGGTTGCCCGCAGCGCCCGGCTCGTCTCGAAGATCGGCGCCTCCCACCTCGGGACCGGTGCCCGACTCATCCGCATCGACACGGCCACCCACGCACTCTGGCGATTCGGCACGGGACCGCGCGAGGTCGTCCTCATCGGCCACCATGACACGGTGTGGCCGCTGGGCACGATCCGCCGGCTGCCGTTCTCCCATATCGACGGGATCATCCGCGGGCCCGGCACCGATGACATGAAGGGCGGGGACCTCATCATCTTCCACGCCCTCGGCCAGCTGCTGGAGCGCCGCGGGAATCTCGACGGCGTCTCGGTGCTCATCACCGGTGATGAGGAGCTCGGATCGATCACCTCGCGCTCGCTCATCGAGGAGGAGGCCCGAGGTGCGAAGGCCGCTCTCGTCTTCGAGTCCGGTGGCACTGACGGGGCTGTGAAGATCGCGCGCAAGGGCGTGGCGATCTATGAACTCGAGGTGCGCGGGCGGGCGGCGCATGCCGGTGTCGAACCGGAGAAGGGCATCAACGCCACCGCCGAGGTGGCCACCCAGGTGCTCGACATCCTCACCATCGGCGACCGGAAGGCTGGGACCTCGGTGGTGCCGACGGTCATGCACTCAGGCACGACGACGAACACGGTGCCGGCGGCGGCGAAGGTCGGCATCGACTCGCGGGCGGCCAATGCCGAGGAGCAGCGTCGGGTCGATGCCGCGCTGCGGATGCTCACGCCGAAGCATCCGGGCGCGAAGCTGCTGCTGCGCGGGGGCATCAACCGGCCGCCGTTCGAGACGAAGCATTCGATGAACCTCTATGCCCGTGCCCAGCGCATCGCCGGCAGGCTCGGGCATCCGCCGCTGCGTTCGATCGGTGTGGGCGGCGGTTCGGATGGGAACTTCACCGCCGGGATCGGTGTACCGACCCTCGATGGTCTCGGCACGATCGGCGGCGGGTCGCACGCCGACAGCGAGCATGCGGTGGCGGCGTGGATTCCCCGGCGCGTCGAACTCGTCCGCGATCTCGTCGAAGATCTGCTCGACAGCTGAGGTTGCTTACGACGTGTTTGATGCGCCACCCAGCCAAGCGTTGAAGGCGCTGAACACAACGTCCGTCCGAGACATGATGTCCAGTTCGCCAAATCAGCTCGCCAAGCTTCTTCACTGCTGAGTGTACGCAGAGCAGCCAAGGCCGTTGCAGTTTCGGTGACTCACCGCCACGGCGATTGGGAGGCCTAAGGTGAATGACGCCTCGCGGTAGCCGTCCAGCACCTCGAGACGATTCCCCCGATCGGTCGACAGAGGTCAGAGAAGGACTCCCGCGCTTTCCTCGTGTGGGGGCGGGCGATCAACCGTCAATCCGATCCCAACGTGCATCGGTAGGTCACTGAAGTCGAGTCACAATCCTCGAATTGCATCACGCAACCGTAAAGTCACTCAGACGCGCCACTAAGCGAGGGCCGAAAGCATCAGCGTCCGGAACGCCCCTGCGTTCGCAGCCGTCGGTAGGAAACCTCGGCGAGAACGGTGATGAGTAACAGAATCGCCAGTAGCGGGTACGTCAGGACCGCCACATATGCGTAGCTGCGCCAGGAATCCTCTGCGATCAGGGCTCCAGCCGTAAGAACTGCCGAAAAGATGAAAGTCGCAATCGTGATCGCAAGCAGGACACGATGACTCATCGTACGTTGGATTTCCATCAGTTGTTCTTACCCTTCCCTTTATACCGGGACCCCCCAAAGATGCGCACCCCGGTATAATACGATGTCGATGCGTCCAAACAGCTCTCCCTCAACCGATGCTGAGTCTTGTTATTGTACTTCTTCACGCATAGCGCGCGCATATCTCGTTTAAAGCGAGCGTCGCACGTACGTCGATCCGTGCGCGATGCCGCACTATAACACCGATCATGGGTCTTGCAGGCTGAATTAAATATCCGATTATGCCTTTTCGCAAGAGGGCTGAGCCACTTCGGCGTAGAACAATACGAGGATATAGTTTGATCCCATGCTGAGTCAAATTCGGCCTGCAACTCACTAAGCCGCGTATCGGGTCTATAACCCGACTCGAGTAAGTCTTCACGGAATTCAGGGGACGAAATATCGGAGACAGTCGCATTCGAGGATGAACGGTCAACAACTGGCACAGCAGATGCAACACTCACCCCAATGCCTGGAGCTATGCCCGCGACAAGAACCGCCAACGTGACGAATAATCCAACGATGCCAGTCTTCATCAAAAGCTCTCCTTGATCCCCCAGGGCAACCCTGCTATCAGGGGTTCGCAACTGCATGTCCATTCGGAATACTATCGCATATTTCAGCGCTTACGGTCAGACAGGAGACGCAACTCACAAAGTCCCTAGATCGATCCGACGCAGCCTAGACTCGATCGATCTAGTCGGAGAGTGCGGCGAATGACGCCGACAATCCTTAGAAGACTCGATCAGCATGTTAGTCGTCGAGCAGCCAGGGGTTCACGAGCCCGATGAAAGCGGCTTCGACGATGAGCAGCGGAGCCATGTTCGTCGCCAGCCGCTGGCGTGCCTGGGTGAGGATGTCGATGCGGCGCAGCGTGCTCGTCGCGGTGTTGCCGTCGGCGAGTGCGCGGATGCGGTTGTCCTCACCCTTGTTGATCCAGCCGTCAGTGAGCCCGAGCTGGCACAGCAGCACGTCGCGGTACAGCGAGAGCAGCTCTAGGAACATCGAGTCGATCTCGTCGTTGCGGGCGCGGACGTTCTTGCGTTTCTGCTCCTCTTCGAGCCGGCGCACCTGGGCGCGAACGGCCGGCGGGACCGCCTTGCCCGGTTCGACGCCGAGGGTGGTGAGCAGCTCCTCGCGTTCGGCGGCATTGCGCTCTTCGGTGCGCTCCTTGGCGCGCTCGGCAGCGCTGTCGACGACCCGCCCGGCCAGCCGGACGGTGGTGCCCAGCGAGGTGAGCCTTGAGGGGATGTCGAGGGTGCGCTGCCGTTCGGCTGCTGCGGCCTCGTTGAGGGCGAAGCGCTTGGCGCGGCCGATGTGGTTCTGCGCGGCCGCCGCAGCCCACGTCGCCTTGTCCGGGTCGACGCCGTCGCGGGTGATGAGCAGTTCGGCGATCGCCTCGGTCGGTGGGATCCGCAGATTGACATTGCGGCACCGCGAGCGGATGGTCGTGAGCACGTCCTGGGCGCTCGGGGCGCAGAGGATCCACACGGTGGCCGGCGGCGGTTCCTCGATCGCTTTGAGCAGCACATTCGAGGTGCGTTCGGCCATGCGGTCGGCGTCTTCGATGATCATGACGCGCCACGGCGCATTCACCGGCGCGGAGTGCGCCTGGGAGACGAGATCACGGACCTCGTCGATGGAGATGAGTGACTTCTGCGTCGACATCACCGTCATCGACTCGTGCGTGCCGGCCAGCGCGCGATGGGATTCGGCGTCGAGCTCATCCCCGTGCGAGGGGCTGAACAGTGCGGCGGCGAAGGCGCGGGCGGCATTCGATCGGCCGGATCCGGGTGGGCCGGTGATGAGCCAGGCATGCGTCATCGAAGCGGTGCCCTGGGTCTGGCCTGCTGCGATCTGCCCGGCAGCGTGCGCCGCCCGGCGCAGCTGATCGATCGCCGCTTCCTGGCCGACGAGCTCACTCCACACGCCGGTCACTGCGGGTCTCCTCGGCGCATGCCGCGCATGCGGGTTTCGCGCAGGCGTTCGCGGGCTTGGCGTTCGATCTCCGCCTGAGCATGGAGCTTCTGGCGGGAGGAGTTGTGCAGCTGTTGGCGCGGCATCACTGTCGTCTCGGCGTCACCGGGATCCGGTTCGGCTCCCCCCTGGGGTGTCAGCACGGTCGTGGCCAAGTCATCGTCATCTTCGCCGGTTGCGTGGCTGCCGGTTCCGCTGCTGGCTGAGGGCAGGACCGTGGTGGCGTCCTCGTCGGGAGCTAACGACTCAGCTTCCGGCTCGGCGGCGGCCGCGGGCCGGTTGGCTGCCTGCTGCTCGCCGCCAGCCGGGCGCTGACTGACCGCTGGGGGCTGACTGACCGCCGGGGACTGACTGACTGTCGGCGGCTGGGGGCGGATGCCCTGGGCTGCCAGCGTCCGGTCGACGGCTGCGGCGATGTCGGCGGCCACAGCATCGGGGTCGCGGTCGGCGTCGATGACGACGTAGCGCTGCGGTTCTGCCGCGGCCATGTCGAGGAAGGCCTGCCGGACCCGCGAATGGAACTCGAGGCCGGCCTGGTCGAGGTGGTTGGCCGCGCCGCGGGATTCGGTGCGTGCGTTCGCTGCCGCCGGATCCATGTCGAGGATGATCGTCAGGTGCGGGATGAGACCGGTGGTCGCCCAGCGGGAGATCGCCCCGACCTCGTCGACCGACAGCTGCCGGCCGGCGGCCTGATAGGCCAGCGAGGAGTCGATGTAGCGATCGGTCATGACGAAACCACCTGCGGCGAGCAGCGGGTCGATGCGATCGGCGACATGGTGGGCGCGATCAGCGGCGAAGAGCAGTGCTTCGGCCCGTTCTGCCACTCCGCGATCGGCCAGCAGCACCTCGCGGATCCGCTGGCCGGCCTCAGTGCCGCCGGGTTCTCGGGTGGTGTGCACATCGGTGAATCCGCGGGCGGCCAGATGCTGGCCGAGCTTGCGGATCTGGGTCGTCTTGCCGACCCCATCCCCGCCTTCGAAGGCGATGAACAGACCGTTCTCGGCTAGCCTGCGGGCAGAATCGACACCGCGCGGCTGGGAGGCGACCACCGCCTCGGGAGCGGGAACCGGCGCCTCAGGCGTGGTGGTGCGGGCCGCCGGGGCGCGGAAAGCGTGGACGAGGTCGACGCCGAGGCCGCGCACGCCCAGCGGTGAGAAGGTCACGATCGCGATGATGCCGGCGATGATGGTGAGCAGGCCGGGGACGGTGTAGGCGACTTCGGTGGTGGAGATCTCCCAGACGGCGAAGTCGGTCACCGGGACGTCGAGGGCGGTGCCGAGCCACGTGAGCAGCAAGGCGACGAACGCGCCGATGCCGAAGCCGATGCGGCGGGAGAACGCGTACGGCTGGGCGCGTACGCCGACGCCGACGACGAAGGCGGCCGCGCCGGAGAGGATCGCGGTGCCCGAGAGTTCTTTGAGCGCGCCGATGAGCACGAGGAGGACGCCGACGATGAGGACGGCGAAGGCGGTCAGGCGCGGGCGCGTCATGCCCGGGGCGAAGGTCGGGCCGGCTTCGAAGCCGGCGGCCCAGCCGACGAGGGCGGCGCACAGGATCGCGTACGTGCCGGCCTGCCCGAAGGCGAGGTCGGCGACGACGATCTGGGGCAGGGCGACGATGACGCCGAGGGCGCCGAAGAGCACGTAGCAGGCCCACGGGCGGGTGATCTGGGCTTCGCCGCGGCCGCGATGCTGGGCGGGGAAAGCGCCGGTGGTCGGGTCGACGGCATCAGCGGCGACAGGCAGTGCGAAGGAGGCGATCGCCGAGGCGAGCATGATGACCGCAGCGGCCAGCAGCAGCCAGCGCTGGGCGGGCACGCCGGCGGCCACACCGGAGGCGATCTGGGCGATGTAGGTGACGAACAGGCCGAGGCCGGCGGCCACGCCGACTGAGCGCCACGGTTTGCGGTGCACGCCCGGTGCCTGGCGGACGAGGAGTGCGACCATGACGGCCAGCAGCAGGCCGGTGAGCCAGGCGAGCCAGACGGAGGGGGAGAAGAACAGCAGCAGTCCTGAGACGCCGGCGGCGGCAGCCGAGGAGGACAGCACGATCCCGCCGATGGTCGACAGCCGCGAGCCGAGCAGCGAGGTCGGCAGGAACAGGCCGGCGGCTGCGACGACGAGGAGGACGGTCAGGGCGATGGCGCCGTGGCGGATGCTGAACTCGCCGACGTCCCAGACCGGCTGGACGCTGTAGAGGTCAGCCGGCAGGCCGGTGTCGAAGAACCCCATGATGCCGGCGAGGCCGAAGGAGATCGCGCCGGTGGTCAGCAGCAGCATCCACGCGCCGACTTCGAGCCCGAGCGGGACGAGCGAGGCGAGCGGATGCCGGTGGGGCGCCGCTGAAGCGGCCGCGGACGGGCCGCTCGGCGGGTTCGGAGTTGTCATCACATCTCCACGATACTCATCGGCCCGGACATCGACGATGTCAGCCTACGAGGCCCACCTGTCGGCTTGCTGGACGTCCTGGTGCACACCGCGCGCAAACACGGAATCCTGCAGCGGACACGGCACGGTACGGCCGCGGTTATCCTGTCTAGGTGACCGACACCGACTCCCGTGACGCAGCCAGCCGGCTGCACCGCCTCGGACGCGGGGCCGATGACCCAGTCGATGCGCTCTCCCTGGCCCGAGTGCTGCTCGATGAGGTGCGCGCCGGCGACCGGCCCGGAGTGCTGCGGATCTACCGGCCGGAGCCGACGGTCGCCTTCGGCGCCCGCGACCGGTTCCTGCCCGGATTTCCCGAGGCGGTCGCTGCGGCGCGAGCACACGGCTTCACCCCGGTGCTGCGCTCGCTCGGCGGGCGGGTGGCGCCGTATCACCGCGGCAGCCTCGTCATCGATCACATCGAGCCGGCCTCGACGCTGCTCTCAGGCACGCAGGGCCGGTTCACGGATTTCGGGCAGATGTATGCCGAGGTGCTGCGCTCGATCGGCATCGATGCGCGGCTCGGTGAGATTCCCGGTGAATACTGCCCGGGTGAGCACAGCGTCAATGTCGCCGGAAAGATCAAGGCGATCGGCACCGCGCAGCGGGTGACGGCAGACGGCTGGCTGTTCTCCTCCTCGATCGTCGTGACCGACCCGGAGCCGATCCGCGCGGTGCTCACCGATGTCGAGGACGCACTCGGGGTCGAATGGGATCCGGCGACCGGCGGGTCGATCAGCGAAGTCCATCCCGAAGTCACGGTCGAGGCGGTCGCTGCGGCCGTCGAGTCCGCCTACGGCGCCGCGTACGCGGTGGTGGACGCCTCGTTCGGCGAGGCGACGCTGGCGGCGTGTGCGGGGTATCGGGACAAGCACGAGCTGTGAGCGCCTGAGCTGCCTGTTGCGCACACAGCCCAGCTCCCCTTCCGCGCTTCTCGTCCGCGGCGATGTCTGAGCCTCCATTTACGATCGGAGACACATTGCGACTGAAGGAGGCAGCAGATGTTGGAGTTACCGGAGCGGCGGGCGGTGGCGGCAGGCCTCGCGCCCGACCCGACGCACATGGCTTTCTGGCTCACGGTCGACAGACAGTACCGCCTGACCTATGCGGCCGCGCGCATCGCGCACGGCCAGGTCGTCGAGGTGCGCTGCGGGCGGTCGCCGCTCGATACGGAGTATGACTTCGCCGATCAGATCGCCGACATCATCGGGTACGAGATGAGGCGACTGCACCGGAAGCGGCAGGGTCCCGACGACCGTCTGGTCACGATCCGCGCGGCACCTGCTGTGATCGACAAGCTGCGCGGCATCCGCCCGAACCGGATCCCGGAGGACGCGATCGAGTTCCGCGCGCCCACGAATCCCGCCGTCGACGACCGCGCTTCCGTCCTGCAGCGACGGGTTGCCGGAATGGCATTCACCGACCGGCTCCACGCAACCGTCTCCCGGTTCTCTGCGGACGGGCGGGAGCCGACGGTGCTGTTCACCGACGCCGCCAGAATCAAACACGAGAACATCGGCTGCGCAGCTGTGGTGTCGGCCGACGGCGGAGTGTGGGAGGTGGAATTCGGGCCCGCTGATGCTCCAGTCAACATCACCGCTTTGGAGCTGCGCGCTGTATGCCTGGCGGCTGAGGCCGCCCCGCAGGACCGGCCCACCATCATATGCACCGATTCCCAATCAGTCCTCGCCATCGTCCGGTCGGCGTGCGAAGACGCGGCTGCGGGCGCAGAGGCACAGCAACGGCACCATGACCAGACCTGCGCATCGCAGCTGCCGGAGATCCACCGGGCCTTCAGCCGACGGAACATCACGCTGCTGAAAGTGCCTGCGCACGCCCGGGTGTACGGCAATGAGCTCGCCGACAACGTCGCCGTCGCCGCCTGTCAGGCCTTCTCCTCAGGGAGGCCGCGCACCCTGCTCGCACGACTCGGCACCCGCTCGATGCGCCGCTCAGCTGCGGCAGCGGCGTCACCGATGTTCCCGGTCTGATGCCGAGAGCCCCGCCAGCCGGTGGGGCTGACGGGGGCTCTGCGGATGACGGCGGCTCAGTGATCGCCCAGGTCAGGGCGTCTTCGGCGTGCGCGAGGTCGATTTCTTCGCCGCAGTCGTGCGCGAGGTCGACTTCTTCGCTGCCGTCGTGCGTGAGGTCGTCGACTTCGAGCGCGTCGTCGTCTTCTTCGCCGGGGACTTGCGGGTGGTCGTGCGCTTCTTCGCCGGCCCCTTCGCCCGCTTCTCCGCGAGCAGCTGGAAGGCCCGCTCGGCAGTGATCGAGTCGACCGCATCGTCCTTGCGCAGGGTCGCATTCGTCGTGCCGTCGGTGACATAGGGGCCGAAGCGGCCGTCCTTGAGCACCACCGGCTTCTTCGACTCCGGATCCTCGCCGAACTCCTTGAGCGGAGCAGCCGCCGCCCGCCGGCCGCGCTGCTTGGGCTGGGCGTAGATCGCCAGCGCCTCCTCCAGCGTGATCGAGAAGATCTGCTCCTCAGACTCCAGCGACCGCGAATCGCTGCCCTTCTTCAGGTACGGTCCGTACCGGCCGTTCTGCGCGGTGATGACCTCGCCCTCAGCGTCCTTGCCGACCTCGCGCGGCAGGCTCAGCAGCTGCAGCGCCGTCGCCAGGTCCACGGTGGCCGGGTCCATCGTCTTGAACAGCGAGGCCGTGCGCGGCTTGGGCTTCTTGGCCCCGCGCTTGGGCTTCTCCTCCGGCTCCGGCAGCACCTCGGTGACATAGGGGCCGAACCGGCCGGACTTCGCAACGATCGTGTGCCCGGTCTCCGGGTCGGTACCGAGCTCCCGGTCGCCCTGACCCTGTTCGGCGATGAGCTGGCGGGCCTTCTCAGCAGTCAGCTCATCGGGGGCCAGATCATCGGGCACCGAGACGCGGACCTGCGCCGGCTCGCCGCTGGCCGCAGCAGCGCCCGACCCGGCACCTGCGGCCGGTTTCGCACCAGCGGCGGCTGCCGCCTCGGGCGTGACCTCCAGATAGGGACCGTAGCGTCCCACCCGCAGCACGATGCCCTCGGCGATGTCGACGGAGTTGATCGCCCGGGCGTCGATATCGCCGAGGTCGTCGACAGTCGGCTTGAGCCCCTCATGCGCACCCTCAGCCCCGGTGCCGAAGTAGAAGTCGCTCAGCCACTGGCTGCGCTCCTTCGCACCTCCGGCGATCGCATCGAGATCGGCTTCGAGCTCCGCGGTGAACTGGTAGTCGATGAGCCCGCCGAAGTGCTCTTCGAGCAGCCGGATGACGGAGAACGCCAGCCAGCTGGGCACGAGCGCGCTGCCGCGTTCGGTGACATAGCCGCGGTCCTGGATCGTCGAGATGATCGCCGCATACGTCGAGGGGCGGCCGATGCCGAGCTCTTCGAGCCGCTTGACGAGGCTCGCCTCGGTGTAGCGCGGCGGCGGGGCGGTCGTGTGGCCATCGGCCTCGGCGCGGGCGACGGAGAGCGCCTGGCCTTCGGTCACCTCGGGCAGGCGGCCGCTCTCCTTGGCGGCGTAGCGCTCGGCATCGCGGCCCTCCTCATAAGCGGCGAGGAAGCCGCGGAAGGTGATGACCGTTCCCGAGGCGGTGAAGCCTGCCGTCTTCGACTCGCCGAGGTCCGCCGTGATCCGCATGGTCGCCGTCTTGCCCTTGGCATCAGCCATCTGGCTGGCGACGGTGCGCTTCCAGATGAGGTCGTAGAGGCGGAACTCATCGCCGGAGAGTTTCCCGGCGACCTGGGCCGGGGTGCGGAAGGAGTCGCCCGCCGGGCGGATCGCCTCGTGGGCCTCCTGCGCGGACTTCTGCTTCTTGGCGTAGACCCGGGTGGATTCGGGCACGTACTCGGGGCCGTAGAGTTCGGCGATCTGGTTGCGCGCAGCGGTGACAGCCTGGGTCGACAGGGCCGCAGAGTCGGTGCGCATATAGGTGATGTAGCCGTTCTCGTACAGCGACTGGGCGGTGCGCATCGCCTGCCGGGCGGTCATCCGCAGCTTGCGGCCGGCCTCCTGCTGCAGGGTCGAGGTGGTGAACGGGGCGGCCGGGCGGCGCGAATAGGGCTTGGTCTCCAGGGCGGAGACGCTCAGGCTGTCCTTCGCCGAGGTGGTGAGCTGGCCGGCGAGTTCGGTGGCCATCTCCTCGGTCAGGACCACCACCTCGGCTGCGGCCTTCTTCTTCAGCTGGCCGGCGTCGTCGAAGTCGCGGCCACCGGCGACCCGCTGCCCGTGGTACGTGGCCAGGCGGGCGGCGAACTCAGCGCCGGAGCCGGGTACGGCGAGGTCGATGTCCAGGTCCCAGTAGTGGGCGGGCACGAAGGCCATGCGCTCGCGTTCGCGTTCGACGACGAGCCGGGTGGCCACCGACTGCACACGGCCGGCGGACAGGCCGGCCCGGACTTTGCGCCACAGCACCGGGGAGACCTCGTAGCCGTAGAGGCGGTCGAGGATCCGGCGGGTCTCCTGCGCGTCGACGAGTGAGTAGTCGAGTTCGCGGGTGTTCTCCAGGGCGCGGGCGATCGCCTCGGGGGTGATCTCGTGGAAGACCATCCGCTTGACCGGGATGGTGGGCTTGAGGACTTCGAGCAGGTGCCAGGCGATCGCCTCGCCCTCCCGGTCCTCATCTGTTGCCAGGTAGAGTTCGTCGGCGTCCTTGAGGAGGCGCTTGAGCTCGGTGACCTTCTTCTTCTTGTCCGGGGCGACCCGGTAGTAGGGCTCGAAGTCGCTGTCGACGTCGACGGCGAACTTGCCGAAGGGTCCCTTCTTCATGTCCGCCGGCAGCTCGGAGGGCTGGGGCAGGTCGCGGATGTGACCGACGGACGCCTCGACGTCGTACCCGTCTCCCAGATAGCCCACGATCGTGCGGGCCTTGGTCGGAGACTCGACGATGACGAGTCGGCGCGGGTGCGCAGCCGTGTGTGCCACGAGGTTCCCTTTCGACGGAAGACGATGGACGCGGTCCGGAAGGCGGCACCGCAGCGGCCGGACGGTGACGGCAGGCCGCACGGTGGCTTACACCTTACAGAACTTAGCACCCAGGGTGACACAGCCGGTCGAACCTGCGCGCAGATCGTCCGCACACCTGCGCGCAGATCGTCCGTGCCCGAGGCGGTGGGCGCGCGGGTGCTGACCGCCAGCACCCCGGCCGCTACTCCCCGTTCGCGCCGTCGAAGACGGGGAAGAGGAAACCGTCGGCGAGCAGCTGCCGCACCTGCGCGGTGAGCTGCGTGCGCAGAGCAGCCGGGTCGACGTCGAGCAGCTGGGCGAGCGCGCCGCTGATCGAGGCGAGGTCGAGGCTGCCGTCACTGACGCCGAGCAGCCCGGCCAGGGCGGTGTCGGCGGTGATGGTGCGGCCGAATCCGGTGCCCTGTTCATAGGTGATGGTGTGCGGCTGGTCCTCGCCCGGGGTGTGGTGACGGTGTTCGACGAGGTCCTGTCCGCGGATGAACGCAGTGGCCTGCAGGGTCTCGTCATCGGTCTCGGCGAGCCATTCGAGCACCGCCAGCCGGGTGTCGAGCACGGCTGCCAGAGACGCAACGTCTCCGGCCAGTGGGCCGGACTCCTTGCGGTAGTGCACCGCCCGGCGGCGGTGCGTGCTCTCCGCCGCAGGGCCGGCGGGTTCCGGGAGCCGGTGCAGACGGATCCATCCGAAGCCGATCCGCTCGACACCTCGGGAGCGGAAGTCCGCCAGCCAGGCGGCAGTGTCGCGCACCCAGCGCTGGCTCATCCGCGCCACGCCGCCATCGCGGATCCACGTTTCAGCATAGGCCACCGGGTCGAGGCTCTCGCGCTCGATGAGCAGCAGCGAGGTCTCCGCAGCAGCGCTGCCGGGCGTGCTCAGCTCGTCGAGCCAGCGGACCGGGGCCGGCGCCTGGGCGTCGAGCACTTGGGAGTTGGGCACTTGGGCGTCCGGCAGCTGCGGGTTGGGCACTTGGGCGTCCGGCACCTCGGGCGCGGCCACGTCACCGGCAGCGCCGGGACCATCTGCGCTGTGGCGGCCGGCGAAGTGGTACTCCCAGTTGCCCAGCAGCACCGCGTGGCCGTCGGGGCGCAGCAGCTGCGGGATGCCGGCGATGAGCCCGGCCATGATCGCATCACCCGGCCGGCCGCCGTCGCGGTATTCGAAGGTCTCGGTCTCACCCTGCGGGGTGATGACGAAGGGCGGATTGGCCACGAGCAGGTCGACAGGTTCGTCGATGGGTTCGAGCATGTCGCCGCGGCGGAACTCTATGTTCGCGATGCCGTTGAGGGCTGCGTTGAGCTCGGCGATGGCGAGCGCGCGGGCGGAGATGTCGGTGGCGATGACGCGCTCGCTGTGTGCGGCGAGCAGCAGTGCCTGGATGCCGCAGCCGGTGCCGATGTCGCAGGCGAGGTCGACGGGCATGCGCGGGGTGATCGCGGCCAGCGTGCGGCCTGCTCCCCCGAGCCCGAGGACGTGGTCGCCTGCCAGCGGTTCCTCGCGGGTGAGGGTGCCCCAGTCGGCGGCGATGAGCAGCCCGTCGAAGGAGGTGATGGTGAGGGCCGCGCGCAGGTGGTGTGTGGGTTCGGGGGTGCTGGTGGGTTCCCGGGCGTCGGTGGCGATGAGCCAGCCATCAGCCTGAAGCGCGGCGCAGAGGTCGGGCCCGCACGCCTCGGCGACGAGGCCGGCGTCGACGGGCTGGTCGAGCAGGAAGAGCAGGGCGAGCACCGCCTCGGGCGCGGCCACCGCACCGGCGCTCACGCGCGCCTGCACCTGGACGATCGCCGGGGCGGCGTTCGAGCGTTCCAAGGCGGCCTGCGCGTGCGAGTCCCACAGCGGGGCGGCGTGGGAGTCGAAGGGCGCGGCCCGGCGCAGCAGCTCTGCGAACGCGCGCAGGGTCTGCGGGTCGGAGGCCGGGACCGGGGCCGAGGTGCGGCTGGAGGCAGGTGGCTGGCTGTCGTTACTCACGGGTTCCACTGTACGAGGCCGCGGCCGGCCGCGGGCGGTGTCCGGGGCGGGTGGCGCGATGCAGCCCGGGTGGCGGGCGATGTCCGGGACGGGTGGGACAATGGATCCCTATGACGCAGCGGCAGGATGCGGCCGGGGACAGCCGGCTGCTCGACCTTGTCAGCGGGTTCGGTCAGCGCGAGGACCGGATCCGCCATATCGAGACACTTCCGGCGCGCTCCGCTCAGCACGCCGACTGGCCGGAGTGGGTGCCCGCCGAGGTGGTCGCCGCCTGGCAGTCGCTGGGTGTCGAGCGGCCGTGGACGCACCAGGTGGCGGCAGCCGATGCGGCCTTCGCCGGTGACGACACGGTGATCGCGACCGGGACGGCCTCGGGCAAGTCGCTCGGGTTCCTGCTGCCGGTGCTCGAGTCCTTCGCTGCCACCCGCGAGGCGGTGCCCCGGCAGCAGGCGACGGCCATCTATCTCGCGCCGACGAAGGCGCTGGCCCACGACCAGATGGACACGGTCAGCCAGCTCGTGCTCGCGGGGCTGCGCCCGGCGGCCTACGACGGGGATGTCTCGCAGGCGCAGAAGGACTGGGCGCGGGCGCACGCCAACCTCATCTACACGAATCCGGACATGCTGCATCGCACGATCCTGCCGCAGCACGCCCGATTCGCGCGCTGGCTGCGCAATCTGCGCTACGTCATCATCGACGAAGCCCACCGCTACCGAGGTGTCTTCGGCTCGCATGTCGCGCTCGTGCTGCGGCGGCTGCTGCGCCTGGCCGCCCACTATGGGGTTGCTCCGGTGGTCATCGGGGCCTCGGCGACGATGGCCGATCCGGCCACCGCGTTCGCCCGGCTGACCGGGCGCGCCTGCACCGCGGTGACGGAGGACGGATCGCCGCGGGCGGCCGGGCACTTCGTGCTGTGGGAGCCGCCGCTGGTCCCCCATGCTGCCGGTGATCCCGACGCCGAGGTGTTCGCCGCCTTGGGTGTGGACGATCCGCTGGGCATCGGGGATGGGGCTGACGGGGATTGGAGCGACGGGGGTGGGGGCCTCGGGGGCAGTTTCGACGGGGGTGGCGTCGATGATCCGCTCGGCGTGCTCACCGATGGTCCGCAGCGCCGGTCGACGATCGCCGAGGCGGCTGATCTGCTCGCCGATGCGGTGTGCGCTGATTTCTCCGCCATTGCCTTCATCGCCTCCCGACGCGGCACCGAGGCCCTGGCCGAGGCGACCCGGTCGGCGGTCTCACGCTCCTACCCCGAGCTCACCCGCACCGTGGCCGCCTACCGCGGCGGATACCTGCCCGAGGAGCGCCGCCTCTTGGAGACCGGTCTGCGCACCGGCCGGCTGCGCGCGGTCGCGTCGACGAATGCGCTGGAGCTCGGCATCGACATCGCCGGCCTCGACCTCGTCGTCATGGCCGGCTGGCCAGGGACTCTGGCATCCCTGTGGCAGCAGGCCGGGCGTGCCGGACGTGCAGGCTCGGACTGGCTGGCGGTCCTCATCGCCCGCGACGATCCGCTCGACACCTATGTCGTCAACCATCCGGAATCCGTCTTCGGCTCCCCAGTAGACGGCGGTGTCATCGACCCGTCGAACCCGTATGTGCTCGGCGGGCATCTGTGTGCTGCCGCTGCCGAACGCCCGCTGACCGCGGCGGATTTCAGTCTCTTCGGCGATACCGCGGAGAAGACGATCGAGCAGCTGACGGCGGCGAATCTGCTGCGCCGCAGACCCACCGGCTGGTACTGGACGAAGCGGGAACCGGCTGCCGCGCTGACCGATATCCGCGATGCCGGCGGCGGCATTGTGCGATTCGTCGACGCAGCGACCGGAACGGTGCTCGGCACCGTCGACGACGCCGGCGCGCAGCGCCACTCGCATCCGGGCGCGGTCTACGTCCATCAGGGACAGACCTTCGTCGTCACCAGCCTGGATCTCGATGAGCGGGTCGCGCTCGTCGAACCGCGCACCGTCGACTACACCACTCAGCCGAAATCCGTCACCGAGATCAGCATCGAATCGGTCACCGCCAGCCGGCCGCTGCCCTCCGGCGGGCAGGTCAACCTCGGCATGGTTGAGGTCCTCGAACAGGTCACCGGCTACCAGATCCGGCAGAACGGCACCGGGGTCGTGCTCTCTGAGCACGCCCTCGATCTGCCCGAGCGGACTCTGCGCACCTCTGCAGTGTGGTGGACCGTGCCCGAGGCGCTGGTCGCCGACGCCCAGATCAGCACCGGCGACCTGCCGGGTGCCGTGCATGCTGCTGAGCATGCCTCGATCGGCCTGCTTCCGCTGTTCGCCGGCTGTGACCGGTGGGACATCGGCGGCGTCTCAACCGACCGCCACGCCGATACCCGGAAGACGACGGTGTTCGTCTATGACGGCCAGCCCGGTGGCGCCGGATTCGCCGAACGCGGCTTCCACGCCTTCGATGCGTGGCAGACTGCGACGCTGGAGGCGATTGAGGCCTGCGAGTGCATCTCCGGCTGCCCGTCGTGCGTGCAGTCGCCGAAGTGCGGCAACGGCAACAACCCGCTGGACAAGGATGCTGCCGAACGGATCCTCACCGAGCTGCTGCGCGGCACCATCCCGCCGCAGGGTAGCTGAGACACAGACCAGCGAGCTGAGACGTCCTCAAGGCCCGCCGGAGCTGCCGGCGACAGCCCTGACTTCAAGTGCTGGCAGCGGCCCGGGCAACGGCGCTTTCACGGTGACGGTGGCTGTGCCCAGATCTGGGCGGGCGATGCATTCGCTGAGCTCCAAATCTGCTCTGCTCGCTGTTTCGGCTGCCACTTCGCAGGGATCACCTGGGGCGATGCCGCGCGCGGCATCTGCGGCGGCCAATGCCGCCAGGTCGGCGGTACCGGCTGCCTGCGCATGGACGAGGAACGCCTGCCCGCCGAGTCCAAGGCCGGCGACGAGCGCGAACGCTGCAGCAGCGATCATGATCGCCGCGACGCTCGTCGAACCTGCATCACTGCGCAGGCTGAGATCACTGTGCAGGCTGAGATCACTATGCGGCCGAGCTTCGTGGCGCGGGCCGGCATCGCGCAGCTGTTTCTGCTGTTGCGTCTCCGTCGTCATCCCGTGCCCTCCGTGCGAGCGGTTGCCGAGGATTCGACGCGGTCCTGCACGAGGCTGATCGGCCGGGGCAGACCGATGACGACTGCCACGCGTGTGTAACCGCCATCGGTGGTGACGGTGACATCTGATCCTTTGCCCGCGCGCTTCTCCGCCTCGGCGACGACGGAGTGCTGTGGTTCTCCGCGAGCGGCCTCCCGGGCTGCGGCGCGCGCGGCGTCGTAGGCGCGCAGCTGGGTCATCCCGATCGTGGTCGCGCCTGCGAAGAGCGCCAGCAGCAGCACCAATGCGGGCAACACCATCGCGAACTCCGCCGTGGCCGCGCCCTCATCCCGAGGCCGGGACCGCCGGCGCTCCTCGCAGGCTGTTGAGGTCATCTCAGCCTGCCAGCCCGAATGCCGAGGTGATGACGCCGGTCACGAGCTCCAACAGGGTCTCGCTCTTGAGCAGTGTGACAAGCAGCGCGGCCAGACCGCAGGCTGCAAGCGTCGTAATTGCGTATTCCGCTGTCGTCGCTCCCTCATCCGATGCCAGCTGCTGGCTCAGCAGCCGGGTGGGCTGTGCAGCTTTCGACTGTGGTTCCGGACGGTCGAGCGGCTCGGCTGAGCTCTGGGGTGTGTTCTTCATGGTGTCTCCTCACTGTGTGCCTTCGCGGGCGATGCTGCGCCGGCCGGGACGGCCTTCGCCCCTGGCCGGCGAGCTGATTCCAGGATTCCGGCAGCCGGCTGCAGCGAACAGAGACCGCCTGCGGCCTGTGGATGCCGCGCATCTGTCCACATGCGGCAGGACGCACCCGCTGGCATGATCCACACCGCTGTGCGTGCATGTCTGGCCACGATCCGCACCGCGGCAGCGCACGCCGCGGGACTCACTGGAACACTCCGGCCATATCGGAGATCAGGGTGATGACGACCGGCACAATGCCCAGCAGAATGAATGCCGGCAGAATGCATACGCCCAGCGGCACCACGAGCGTGACACCCAGCCGCGCTGCCGCCAGCTGCCGACGCCGATGCTCGCTGCGCCGCAGATCAGACGACAGCCCGCGCAGCAGCGGGGCGAGCGCGACACCGGTGTGACGGCTGAAGTCGATGAGCGCCACGACCGGCCGCAACTGTTCGTCCACCTCGGCGGCGGCCACAGACTTCCGGTCCGGGCCGTTCTGTCCGAGGGCGATCGCATGCCCGAGGCGGCCGAGACCCGACCTGTCCCCGCCTGCCTGTGCGGCGAGGATGAGCGCACGTTCGGTCGTCAGACCGCTCTGCAGGCAGATCGCCACGAGCTCCAGGTCGAAGGCCAGATGATCGGCCGCCGACTCACCCCCGCCGCGACGGGAGCGGGCACGCACCGTGCCGGGATTCGGCTGCTGCTCGCCACCTCGGGCGCGGCCGTCAGGAAGCGTGTCAGAAGCGGACAACGCGCTGGAACCAGACAGCGCACCGGAACCGGACAGCGCGCTCGTCAGCCGCGAAAGGCGGCCGGCGGTGCCCGGGTCAAAGAGCACGAAAGCCGCGCCGACGAGCCCGCCGATGGCGAGGATGAGCGGCCAGCTCATTGGGCTCTCCTCAGCATCGAACGCATCCACATCCGCCCGATGAGCAGCAGCGCCACACCGCCGCCGAGGCTCAGCGCCCCGGGCACAGTGGCGATGAGGCGCAGCGGGTTGGCGCCGATGAGCGCGCCGAGGCCGAGGGAGAACACCGGTAGCCAGGTGAGCACTGTGACCGTCGACTGCGGTCCGGCCAGGGCGACGGCGCGTTCGCGGGCGGCATCGGCCTTCTCGCGGCTGGAGGCGGCATAGCGGGCGAGCATATCGGCGGCCGGTGCGCCGGCGGTTTCGGCGACGAACCACACGGCGGCCATGCCGTCGATGATGTCGTGCTGGGCGGCCGGCAGCTGGCGGGCGTGGCGGCGGATCGCTTCGTGCGGGCGCTCGCCCAGCCGCAGTGAGCGCGACATCCGGGCGAGCACCACGGCCGTGCGCGGGTCGTCGCTGAGCTCGCCCAGCTGGCTCATGATCTCCTCAGGCGGCATGCCCACGCGCAGCAGCTCGGCGGCCCGGTCGATGAGGGCGATCGCTGCTGCTTCGGCGTCCGCGCCCGAGGTGGCCCGCGCCTTGGCACCGGGCGTCTGGGATGCGACGGCGCGGGTCTCGACGGCGCGCTGGGGCAGCAGCTGGCCGAGGCGCCGCGCGGCAGTGTCGGTGCTTATGAGCCACCAGCCGACAGCGGCGAGCGCCCCGATGACGGTGATGAGGAGGCCGGTCATGTGCCGGTTCCCGTCGTGCTGCCGGTTCCCGGCGTGCTGCCGGTTCCCGGCGTGCTGCTGGTGCTTCCACCTGTGCTGCCGCGTTCGGCCAGGAGAGTGGTGAGCATCTCGAGTCCGGCTGCGTCGAAGCCGGTGGCGGCATGCCAGACCGGGTGCATGGTGATGCGGCCGTTCGTGGGATCAGCGCGCGGAACGCTGAGCTCGCTCACCTGCCGCAGCGAGCCGGTGGCGGCGGGGTCTCCGGGGCGCAGTCGGCGGATGTGGATGATGACGTCGATGGCGCTGGCGACCTGTGAACGCACCGCGGCCGGCGCCATCCCGGCCAGGGCGCCGAGCGCTTCCAGGCGGGCGGGCACCGCCTCGGCGGTGTTGGCGTGGATGGTCGCACATCCGCCCTCATGACCGGTGTTGAGCGCGGTGAGCATATCGCGCACCTCGGCGCCGCGGCACTCGCCGACGACGAGCCGGTCCGGGCGCATGCGCAGCGCATTGCGCACGAGATCGGTCAGCGTCACGGCTCCGGCTCCTTCGACATTGGCCTGCCGCGAGGACAGCTGCACGACATGTGGATGATCGAGGGTCAGCTCGCGGGAGTCCTCAACGATGACGAGCCGCTGATCAGCGGCCGATTCGGCCAGCAGCGCCCCGAGCAGTGCGGTCTTGCCGGAGCCGGTGCCGCCGGAGATGAGGAAATTCGCCCGGCGGGTGAGCACCTGCTGGAGCAGTTCGGCGATCGCCGCCGGAACCGCACCGGAGTCGATGAGCTCGCCCAGGGTGAACCCGCGCGGGCGCGGAATCCGGAAGGACATGACCGTGTGCTCACCCGACAGCGGCGGTATGACCGCATTGAGCCGCACCCCATCGGGCAGCTGCACATCGACGAGCGGCGTCGAATCGTCCAGGCGCCTGCCGCCGAGTGCGGCGAGCCGAACGGCAAGGGTGCGCACATCCGGTTCCCCGCCCAGCGACAAGCGCACCGGCACCAGCCCGGTGCCGCGGTCGACCCAGATGTCGCGCGGGCCGTTGACGAACACATCGGTGACCCCGGGTTCGTCGAGCAGCGGCTGCAGCGGTCCTGCCCCGGCCAGCTGCGCGGAGATCCGAGAGACGAGTTCGAGCAGCGCGGCCGAGCCGATGACGCGGCCGGTGCGCTGCACCGCGGTGGCCACGGCCGAGGCGGTGATCGGGCCGGGATTCTCCAGCAGGTGGGCGCGCACATCATTGATGAGGCCCGGTTCGATCCATTCGCTCATCGCCGACCAGCGCCCACGGCATTCGAACCGCCGAAGATCCGGCGGCCAACAGAGCTGCCTGCGAGGCCACGGCTTTCGCGGCCGGCACCGGACAGCCCACCTCCGGACAACCCGCCTCCCCGCGCTGCGCTGCTGACCAACCCGCCACCGGACAACCCGCCACCCGGCACCGAGCCGCCGGCGAGGATCCCTTCCAACACCTCGGCGGCGAAGCGCTTGAGCCTGGTGCGGGCATAGGGGATGCCCTCACCGCGGTCGACCTGCCCGGCCAGCGCGGGATCGTCCCGATAGCTGCCGAGCAGCTCAAGGTCGATGCTCTCGGCGACGAGCGCGGGGTCGAGCCCATTGCGGTCGACGCTGCGCACGGCTAAGCCGACAGCCGGGTGAACCGTGCGCAGCCGACTGGCCACACATGAGGCCGCAACGACTGCGCGCACGCGAGCCGGCGTGACGAGGACGAGGTGGTGGCAGCTGGAGGCCCATTCAACCGGAGCATGCCGCGGCAGATCGACGATGACGAGGTCGAAGGCCTGCTGAGCGGCCGTGATGACGGCATCGAAGACATCACCGGAGAGATCCGCGTGGCTCTCCCGATCCCACGACAGCACCGAGAGCCCCTCACTGCGCGGCAGCGCCTGCGGCAGAGTCGAGGGGCGCAGTCGCCCGCGCGAGGTCGTCAGCGCCGGCCAGCGCAGCCCGTCGATGTTCTCGTAGCCGAGCACCAAGTCCACTCCCCCGCCCAGCGGGTCGGCGTCGAGCAGCACCGTCTCGACCGCCTCGGCGGCGGCATGGCGGGCGAGCGCACAGGCCAGGACCGAGGCGCCGGCCCCGCCCGAACCTGCGACGACCCCGATCGTCGTGGCTGGGCTGCCGGGCGGTTCGACGGCGTGGATCATCTGCTGGGTCAGCCATTCGGCTGCGGCCGGGAGCACCGCGACAGTGTCGGCACCCAGGCGAGCGGCCTGCTGCCAGATCTCGGCCCCGTGGTCGACGGCGACGAGCACGGTCGGCGCTGACAGGGCCGGCAGCGGGTCGGCGACGTCTTCGCCGAGGAGCACGAGGACGGCGTCCTGCCAGCCGCCGGTGTGCGGGGCGAGCACGTCGAGGCGGATGCCGATGCCGTCGGCGAGCGCGGCGCACTGCTCGGCAAGACTGGTCAGCTGGGTGACGAGTGCGATGCGGGACATGCCTCCAGGCTTCCTGGAAGCTCCCGCGCCCGAGGTGCCGGCCGCCTCGGCTGTGGATGGTCGGCTTCGCTTCCCGCACCTGTGACCACAGGTCGGCGGCTCTCAACTGGCTGGGCATTGCTGCAGGTCAGCGCGCCGCAGCAGGGATGCTGCGCGTCGGCCGGGCGCTCCGGCCGCGCATCCACATGGGCTGACCGGCCGTCGATCCACAGGCCCCGGCACGCAGGTCACCTCCCCGGCACCTCGGGCACGGGCCGGTATCCACACCTCGCGAACCAGCCGAGACACGACTGCGCGCCCTGGCTCGCATGTGTCACACGTGCCAGGGCGCGCAGTCCAAGTGAGCGCCGTCAGGCGGTCAGATCAGCCGCGCTGGATGCCCTCCAGGTTGCGCAGCAGACCCTCCTGGCCGGTGGCGTCACGGACGGTGAAGGTCGAACCGTTGTCCGACAGCGCCAGGAACCACTCACCCGGGGTGACGGTGAACAGCGGGCGGCCGGTGCTCGGGTCGATCGCCTCGCGCGGCTCCGGGACGGCGAACCAGAAAGGCTGCGCCTGTCCGCTCGGAACCGCGTGCTCGGACTCGCCGGTGTCGATCGTCGACTCGGCGGCCGGGCTCCAGGCCTGGGTCGGCTGGTTGTAGTCCTGCACGTCGCCTGCCGCTGCCACCGCGCCCGAGGTGCCGGGCACCTGCGCGTCGTGGACCTGCGCATCGTGCGCCTGCGCGTCGTGCGCCTGCGCGTGGTCGGCCAGGCTCCAGGCCTGAGTCGGCTCGTCGGAAACGTATCCGCCCGACACGGCCGGTGCGCCTGCCGCTGCGGTCTGCTCCGGATCCTCGGCCTGGCCGGTCGCGGAGCTGGTGTCAGTGACGTCGTCCGTCATGGAGCTGCTGTCCGTCACTGCGGCTGCGGTGCCGGAGCTGTCGCGCTCATAGGCGCGGAACCACTGGGTCGGCTCATTCGGATCATCGGTGGCCTGCTGCTGTTCGCCGCGCACCCGAGCCTCGCGGCGGGTTGCGGGCTGACCAGCCTCCGACTCGATGCCGGCCGCGACCGCGGCGCTCGCGGAGGACGAGCTGTCCGCGGCGGGAGTCTCCACAGCAGGAGTCTCCACGGCGGGGGCTTCAGTGCCAGGAGTCTCCGCGACAGGAGCCTCGACGCTGGGCGATTCAGTGCCGAAGCTCTCTGCCGCACCCGCGGTCTCTGCGCCAGGTGCCGGGGCACCCGCGTCCGCGGAAACGGTGTCGGCGACCGGCGCCTCGGCGGCGGTATCCACAGCCGGGGTCTCAACTGCAGTGTCAGCGAGCGGGGCAGCCGCTGCGCTGTCGGCGGAGGAGTCCTCGGAGGCCGCCGCATCAGCAGCAACCGCGTTCGCCTGGTAGCTATCCACAACTGCGGAGGAGTCAGCGTCCGAATGCTCGGCCGCCTCAGCGCCCGCGTGTTCGGGCGAAGCAGCGTCGGCGTCATCGGTGGATGCGGCGGCCGCACCCATTCCGGCCGCACCCATTCCGGCAGCGGCTGCGCCGGCGCCGAACGCTGCAGCATCCGCACCGGCAGTGCTGTCGAAGTCCGAGACGGCAGTGCTGTCGGAGTCAGCAACAGCGGCGTCAGCAGCACTGTCGTCAGTCGCCTCCGCCTCGGCAGCTGCGCCGGCGGCACCAGTCTCTTCAGCAACGCCAGCGTCCGCGAAACCTGCGTCCGCGGCACCACTCTCATCAGCAACGCCAGCGTCCGCGGCTGAGAAGTCCTCACCGTGGGTGCGGCCGCCCGCCATGAAGGCCTGGGTCGGTTCGCTCTGCGTGTGCTGTGGCGACTCCGGCGTCTGGTTGCCCAGGTAGGCCTGGCCGTCATCGGAGGTTTGCTGCTGGCGCGGTTCCTCACCGGCGGCGAAGTCGCCAGCCTGTGCGCTGTCGTCGCCGGCGTTCATGCCCATGCCCACAGCAGCCGCTCCTGCAGCGCCGGCCGCACCGGCACCGACGGCACCTGCGACCGCGCCGGCACCCTGGCTGCCGGATTCCTCCGCCGAGGTGTCGGCAGCGGTTGGCTGCGAGCCGTACGGATTCTGCTGGGAACCGTAGGCGTCCGGCTGCGAACCGTAGGCCTGCTGACCGTACGGGTCCTGCTGAGCCGGCTGCGCCGCGAAGTCCTGGGCGGGCTGGCCGTACTGGTTCTGCTGATCTGCCACGCCCGGCTGGCCGTACTGATCCTGCGCCGGCTGCTGCATAGCCTGCTGCGGCTGCTGGCTGTACGGGGCCTGCTGCACGGGCTGCTGTCCGTACTGGTCAGCCTGTCCGGCTGCACCCTGAACCGGCTGGCCCTGTTCAGCGGCTGGGGCGACCGGGTCCACCGGAGCTCCGGGCTGGCCCATTGCGGCTCCAGCCGGCGCACCGAAACCAACCTGCGCGCCAGCGCGGGCGACCGGACGTGCCTTGGGGTGGGCCGACACCTCGGGACGGGCAGCGAACTCCTGCGCGAAGAACGGCACCTTCGTGAAGACGCCCGCGAAGAACGTGATGAGGGTGCCGAAGAAGGCGAAGTAGGCGCCCACGTGCCAGGCAGCCATGGAGTTCGGGGACAGCGCGATCTCGATCACGCAGGTGGCGAAGGCCACCGAGGCGAGCACCGAGATGAGCTGGTCTGGGCTCAGCGATCCGATGCGCTGCGGGAAACCGCTGACAGTCTTGTTGAGCAGGGTGAGCACACCGACGATGAGGAGCAGCAGCGGCCACATGAGCAGCACCGTCCAGCCGTACCGCGTGCCGACGAGGAAGGAGTACGCGCCGCCCAGGTAGCCGTACGAGAAATCACGATAGAACGGCATGATGAGGGCGATGAGTCCGAACAGAGCGCCCACGAGAAGCAGGATGTCGCGCAGCGTCAGCGGCCCGAGGAGTGCGCCGCCTGGCTTCGGCGCCGCCTGCTGCTGCGGGTAGCCTGCGGCCCCGAATCCGGCCTGCGGCTGGCTGCCGAACTGCTGCGGCTGGCTGCCATACGCCGGCTGCTGAACCTGGGGCTGCTGGCTTCCATACGCCTGACCCTGGCCGCCGTACTGCTGGGGCTGCTGGCTGCCGTACTGCTGCTGCGGCGGCTGACTGCCGTATGCAGGCGCCACCGGATGCTGGTCCGGCTGCTGACCGCCAGGCTGGTAGGGAGTGCTCATAATCGGAAGTTCTCCTCAGTCGTCGTGACCTGGCGCTGTGGCCGGGCCTCAGGCCCGCAGGCGCCGGCTGACCTCTGGAGCCGACCGACGCCCCGCAGAGCCTCGCTGCACGTACACATGTCGTTGGCTAGCTTACCGATAACGCCCCATGCAGATGCCAGTTGCGACGGATTTCGGCCATTCTGCACCGATTTCCCACACTGTGACCCTCTGAGACCGGCGGGCTTAACCGGCCAGAAGAATGGATGTAAGGTGCACCACAGGGGCCGATAGTTTCCTGTGAGGGGTCGATTGCTCCCTGTGAGGGGCCGAGAGTTCCCTGTGGCCACGTTTCCCTGCACGCCGAAGATGTCGGAGGTAATCGTCATGACAGAGCAGAGCCAGCAGAGCGCAGACCAGATCTTCCCGCCGCCGGAGGAGTTCAAGAAGAACGCCAACATCGGCATCGACGAATACGACAAGGCCGCTTCCGACCGCCTCGGCTTCTGGGCTGAGAAGGCCCGCGAGCTCGTCGACTGGGAGGCCGACTTCACCGAGACCCTCGACTGGTCCGACCCGCCGTTCGCCAAGTGGTTCATCGGCGGCCGGCTCAACGTCGCCTACAACTGCCTCGACCGCCACGTCGCGGCTGGCAACGGCGACCGCGTCGCCATCCACTTCGAGGGCGAGCCCGGCGACTCCCGCACCTACACCTACGCCCAGCTCACCGCCGAGGTGTGCAAGGCCGCCAATATGCTCACGAGCCTCGGCGTCACCTCCGGCGACCGCGTCGCCATCTACATGCCAATGGTGCCCGAGGCGACGATCGCGATGCTCGCCTGCGCCCGCCTCGGCGCCGCCCATTCCGTGGTCTTCGGCGGCTTCTCCTCCGACGCCCTGCACTCGCGCATCATGGACGCCGAGGCGGAGGTCGTCATCACTGCCGACGGCGGCTTCCGGCGCGGCAAGCCCTCCCCGCTCAAGCCGGCCGTCGACGAGGCGGTCGGCCGCGGCGACACCCCGGTCAAGCATGTCGTCGTCGTGCAGCGCGCGCAGAACGACATCGAGATGGTCGAGGGCCGCGACCAGTACTGGCACGAGCTCATGGCCGAGCAGTCGGATTCCCACACCCCGGAGTTCTTCGACTCCGAGCATCCGCTCTTCATCCTCTACACCTCGGGAACGACCGGCAAGCCCAAGGGCATCCTCCACACCTCGGGCGGCTACCTGACCCAGGTGCTGTACTCGATGCAGGCAAGCTTCGACATCAAGCCCGAGTCCGATGTGTTCTGGTGCACCGCCGACGTCGGCTGGATCACCGGCCACTCCTATGTCGCCTACGGCCCGCTGGCCGCCGGCGCCACCCAGGTCATCTACGAAGGCACCCCGGACACGCCGCACCGCGGCCGCTGGTGGGAGGTCGTCGAGAAGCACAAGGTGTCGATCTTCTACGCCGCCCCGACGGCGATCCGCGCATGCATGAAGTGGGGCCGCGAGCATGCCCAGAAGTTCGATCTGTCTTCGCTGCGCCTGCTCGGCTCGGTCGGCGAGCCGATCAACCCCGAGGCGTGGCTGTGGTACCACGAGGTGATCGGCCAGGGCCGCTGCCCGATCGTCGACACCTGGTGGCAGACCGAGACCGGCGCACACATGATCGTGCCGCTGCCCGGTGCGCTCGACCTCAAGCCGGGCTCCGCCCAGCGCGCCCTGCCGGGCATCAGCGTGTCCGTCGTCGACGACGCCGGCCAGCCGTGTGAGCCGAATGCGGCCGGCTTCCTCACCGTCACCGAGCCGTGGCCGTCGATGCTGCGCGGCATCTACAAGGACCCCGAGCGCTTCAAGGAGACCTACTGGTCGCAGGTCGAGGGGCAGTACTTCGCCGGTGACGGCGCGCGCTTCGATGAGGACGGCGACATCTGGTTCCTCGGCCGCATCGACGACGTCATGAACGTCTCCGGGCATCGTCTGTCGACCGCTGAGATCGAGTCGGCACTCGTCTCCCATCCGGATGTCGCCGAGTCGGCGGTCGTCGGCGCGGCTGATGAGACCTCCGGCCAGGCGGTCATCGCATTCGTCGTGCTGCGCGGCAAGGCCACGAAGGAGGAGGGCACCGCCGAGGCGCTGCAGAACCATGTGCGCCGCGAGATCGGCCCGATCGCCAAGCCCAAGCAGGTCTACATCGTCGATGAGCTGCCGAAGACCCGCTCGGGCAAGATCATGCGCCGTCTGCTCAAGGACGTCGCCGAGAACCGCGGCGTCGGCAATACGACGACCCTCGCCGACGCCTCGGTCATGGACGTTATCGCCAGCCAGGTCGCCGAGGGCTGACCCGGCTGGCGGTTGCCCAGCCACCACCTCGGGAGCGGCGGCCCGTGCCGGAAGCATCCGGTGCGGGCCGCCGATCCGCGTTTCGGCGCGGTCCGCGCGCCCGGTCGTTTGTCAGCCCGGCAGAACGCATTAGGCTAGAGTCCAGCAGCTGTACCCACTGACGCACCTATGAAGGAGCCAGCATGTCCGAGCGGTCGATCTCCCAGCTCATCAAAGACATCCAAGCTGATGGCCAGGCGCTCGTCCAGGAAGAGACGGCACTCGCGAAGGCCGAAGCCACCGACGGCGCCAAGAAGCTCGGCATCGGCGCCGGTCTGGCGATCGTCGCCCTGTTCCTGCTGTTCCTCGGCTCGCTCGTCATCACCTTCCTGCTCGTCGCCGTCTTCCACGAAGCCGTCGGCCTGTCGTGGTGGCTGAGCGCGCTCGTCGTGTTCGGCATCTTCCTCGTCCTCGCGCTCATCCTCGTCGGCGTCGCAGTGCCGTTCCTCAAGAACGGCAACCCGACCCCGCAGTCGGCGATCAGCTCCGGCAAGTCCGCACTCAATGCCATCAGGCGGGCGCTCACCAACCCCTCCGGCCCGCGCGTCTGAGGCACCGACTGAACCACTGGCTGAAGCCTGCATCCCCACGTGTGGACGCAGGCTTCAGTCGTGTGCTGGGGCCGCCGGGCTCGGCGCGGCGGGCGTGTGCCGCGCCCCCACAGACCCAGCAGCCAGCAGAGCGGCCTGCAGCTCAGAGCTCGATGTCGATCCGGGCGGCGCGATCCCAGTCGCGCGCCCACCCCATCTCGTCGAGCGCGAACTCCAGCAGCGCGGCAGTGAAGCCCCATACGCGCAGCACGCCGACGTCGAAGGCCGGGGTGACATAGGACCGGTCCGGAGCGGCGAAGGTGCCGCGGTTCTCCGGAGCGACGAGATCGGCGACCGGCACGCGGTAGACGCTCGCCGACTCCCCGCGATCCACAGCCCACACATTCGTCGGGTGCTGCCACCATGCGACCACCGGGGTCACTTCGAAGGAGCTGACCGGAATGTAAAGCGGGTCGAGGGTGCCGACGATCTCCACCCCATCCGGGTCGAGCCCGGTCTCCTCTTCCGCCTCGCGCAGGGCCGCCGCGATCTCATCAGCGTCCTCCGGGTCGCGCCCGCCGCCAGGAAAGGCCACCTGATTGGGATGGTGGCGCAGGTTCGCCGAGCGCTGCAGCAGGAGCACATCGACATCGGCGACGCCAAGGCGGGAGAGCCGTTCGTGCTCGCGCTGACCGCCGGGAGTGCGCGGCTGCTGGCCACGGCCGAACAGCATGAGCACAGAGGCATCGCGCACCGGCTTGTCGTCCTTCTTCTGCCCGCGCCGCAGCCACTTCTCATTGCCGCCGGAGGCCGCCAGCCGCTCAAGCGCGGTGCGGGCCGGGTCACCGGGCCCGGGCACCCACAGACTCACGCCCGCCCCTCCCGAGGCGCCGGTCCCGGCTGGGAGGTGCGCCCCGCCTCGGGCGCGGTCGCCTCAGCCTTTGACGCAGCCGCCTCAGGCTCCACCTCGGCCTTGGGCGCCATCTCGAAGCGCAGCATCTTCTCGGCTTTGACCGGGTCGAGCTCGCCGATCCCGAAGCTCGGGCACAGCTTGGCGATCGGGCAGGCGCCGCAGGCCGGCCGCCGCGAATGGCAGATCCGCCGGCCGTGGAAGATCATCCGGTGCGACAGCAGCGTCAGGTCCTTCTTGGGGAAGAGGGCCACCACATCGGCCTCGACCTTCGCCGGATCCTCATGCGTGGTGAACCCCATCCGGCGCGACAGCCGGCCCAGGTGCGTATCGACCGTGAGGCCGGGGATGTCGAAGGCGTTGCCGAGCACGACGTTGGCCGTCTTGACGCCGGTTCCCGGCAGGCTCACGAGGTCCTTCTGGCTCGCCGGCACCTCCCCGCCGAAGCGTTCGACGAGCTCACCGGCCAGCCGCACGATGTTCTTGGCCTTCGAGCGATAGAACCCGGTCGAGCGAATGAGCTGCTCGACGTCCTCGATCCGGGCGTGGGCGAGCGACTCGGCATCGGGGAAGGCCGCGAACAGCCCAGGGGTCACGGAGTTGACGCGGATATCGGTCGTCTGCGCCGACAGCACGGTGGCGACGAGCAGCTGGAACGGCGTCTCGAAGTCGAGCTCGCACCGCGCATTCGGGTACACCTCGGCGAGGATCCGGTGGATCTTCCGCGCCCGCCGCGTCCGCCCCAGCGGCGTCTCCTTGGCAAACCGGCGCGCACTCTTCTCAGCGACACTCAGCATGCCCCCAACCCTATCCACTCGCCGTGACACCCAGGTCCGCACCTCGCTTCCCGCGCCCGAGGCGGGGCTGCCTTCGCGCCCGAGGCGGGGCTGCCTTCGTGCCCGAGGCGCGGGTCGCCTTCCGCGCCCGAGGCGGGGGTTGCTTTCCGCGCCCGAGGCGGGGGTTGCTTTCCGCGCCCGAGGCGGGGTCGCCTCGGGAGCCGGGCAGCGACCTCGGGAGCCGGGCGCCACCTCGGGAGCCGGGCGCCACCTCGGGAGCCGGGCGCCACCTCGGGAACGGGCCGTTTCAGCTCGTGGAGAACTCTGCCCCGCAGCACGCCCAGCAGGAAGAGCGCGGCCGATCCGCCTGTTACGATCTCTGGGGCGTTACGCGCGGGTAGCCGCTCGCACGGCATGACGCTGTGCGCGGCATCCAGTAAGGTGTGCGGTGAGACACATCAGCGACGAACGTGATGATTCGAGGGAACCCTCAGGAGGAAATTGTGGATATCGAAGTAGTCCGGAATGCCACGCTTTTCGCAGGCCTTGATGACGAGTCGACGAGCGCGTTGCTGAAGTTCATGAAGCCGCGCAGCCTGCGCCGCGGCACCGTGCTGTTCCGCGAGGGAGATTCCGGCAACGAGCTCTACATCGTCTCCAGCGGCAAGCTCAAGGTCGGCCGCGAATCGCCGGATGGGCGCGAGAATCTGCTTTCTGTCGTCGGCCCTGGTGAGATGATCGGCGAGCTGACCCTGTTCGATCCGGGCACCCGCTCGACGACGGTGACCGCTGTGTCCCAGACCGAGCTGCTGAGCCTGGAACACAACGACCTCATGACCTGGCTCAAGGACCGCCCGCAGGCTGCGATGAACCTGCTGCGCGCCCTGGCTCAGCGTCTGCGCCGCACCAATGACACCGTCGGCGACCTCGTGTTCTCCGATGTCCCCGGCCGCGTCGCGAAGGCGCTGCTCGACCTCGCTCAGCGCTTCGGCAAGCAGGGCCCGGACGGCATCCTCGTCGCCCACGATCTGACGCAGGAGGAGCTCGCCCAGCTAGTGGGCGCCTCGCGCGAGACCGTCAACAAGGCCCTCGCGGATTTCGCTGCCCGCGGTTGGCTGCGCCTGGAGGCTCGTGCCGTCGTCATCCTCGACCAGGAGCGCCTGAGCAACCGCGCACATTGAGCGGCGGTGCCTGGTAGCCCCGCTGCGCGGCGGCGCTGGGGGCCAGGTGCCCCGCTGCGCGGCGGCGCTGGGGCCAGGTGCCCCGCTGCGCGGCGGCGCCAGCCCGAAACCGGCTTCGAACGCCCGGACACCTGCTGTCCGGGCGTTCTGCTGTCTGGCGCCCGGCGCCTCGGGCGCGGCTGAGCGGGAACGACGCGGCCGGGGCAGGCACACGGAACGTGCCCGGCGCCTCGGGCACGGCCCTCGCGACATGCCGCGGCACCTGGGGTCAGTCGGCCCGATCGAGTTCGCCGATGTATGCCAGCTGCGCGCGCACGATCTGCAGGGCCGCCGGGCGCACCGAGTCAGGCACATCGGCGTAGACCTCGTCGCAGATCTCCTCATCTGACCTGAATCCGCTGGTCAGCAGCCCACGCACCTGGTCGATGCGCTGCTGTCGATGCGCAATGTAGTAGTCGACGAGGGCTGCCACATCCTCGCGCGCCGGCCCGTGCGCCGGCTCGATGCGCTGCACACGCCCCTCTTCGATGAGACTCCGCATCCGCTCAAGACTGCGCATGAAGTCGCCCAGCGATCCCTCGGGATGCGCGATCATCGTCGTCCCCTCCCCTAGAACGGTGTCGCCGGTGAAGAGCGTGGTGCCGAACAGCAGGCTCACCGAGTCCGAGGTGTGGCCGGGGGTCGCGAGGACCGTCGCGACATCTTGCGGCGCAGGCCCGAACACCAGCTGCTGGCCATCCACCAGCGGCTCGGCACCGCGGCAGAACTCCGGCAGCACCGCGTGGCAGGCAGCGTCGGGAGCCCATTCGCTGACGGTGTGGAACAGCTCGGTGTGATCAGCGTGGCGGTGCGTGAAGACGATCGCATTCAGCCGGCGGTCGCCGATCGCGTCGAGGATGTTCTGTCGGTGCGCGGGAAGCTTCGGGCCCGGATCGATGAGCAGGGCCGATCTGTCGTCTGCGCTGGTGAGCAGGTATGTATTCGTCCCGTCGAGCGTCATCGCCGAGGGGTTGTCTGCGGTGATCCGAACGACTTGAGTGGCCTGCGGGTTCTGTGGGTTCTGTGGGTTCTGCAGGTTCTGTGGGCTCTGCGGGTTCTGTGGGTTCTGCGGGTTCTGTGGGTTCTGCGGGGGCATCGTCGCCTTCCATGCCGAGCGCGGCAGTGGTCCAGGTGGTGCTGATGGTTCCGGTTCCGGCCGAGGCGGGCCGGGATGTTCATTCCACTCTAGCGACCGGCACGGCCACCGCATCGGAAGCCCGCCACAATCGGTGAACACCACCTCGGGAACGGCCCCGATCCCAGCCGCGCACCACCTCGGGCACGGCCGCTAACCCGGCCGCGACGGCCAGTCCGCACCGCTTCGGGAAAAATTTTTAGAAACTTTTTTCTAATCCCCTGACCTGGGGCGATACCGCGAAATCGTCGTACATCGGTGTGGATAACAACGTTTTGGAGCTGTTTGCAGGCGAGCGTTGTCCGTGCCTCCATCTAGCGTGGAAGCACAACCACCAAAGGAGGTGATCCCCATGACCGCCGATTCTGTTTCGTCAGCGAACATGCAGCCCGGTGAGGCGCACCCGGAGTTCCTCGATGCTGCCGATATCGAGCAGCTGAAGATGCACTGCCCCGAGGTACTGTCCGCGATCGATGCGCTCGATTCCGCCAGCTCCACGATGACCGACAACGCCGCCGTCGACAGCGCTGCCGCCTTCGCCATCGGCAAGGGCCTCGAGCTCGTCCGACGCAAGCTCGAAGCCGCTACCGCGCGCAGCACGCGCCTGATGACAGAGCAGATCGAGCCGAGCCGGTACGGCGTGCGCAAACTTCCGGCGCTGTTGAAGCAGCGGATGCGCATCACCTCGCACGAGGCGCGCCGCCGGCTCTCGATGGCGCGCACGCTGACCGGCGAGCGCACCGCAACCGGCGAGTCCATTCCGGCGCGGCTGCCCCATGTCGCTGACTGTCTGCAGGCGGGGACGATATCTGTGGATCAGACCCAGGCGATCATGAAGCAGGTCGATTCCCTGCCACCGCAGGTGCGCGCGGAGTATGAGCCGGCCGTCGAGCGGGTGTTGCTGGAGAACGCTCCGTCGCTGCGCGTGGAGGAGTTCCGCGTGCTCGGCAATCGCATCCGCGGCTATCTCGATCCCGATGGCAGGCTCGCCACCGAGCCCAGCCACCCGAACGACTACTTCGTCACCGTCAATCAGAAGGCCAACGGCGACTGGATCCTGCGCGGGCTCCTCGATTCCACCACCGGTCTGACCCTCAACGCGCTGCTGACCAACCGCAGCCAGAACCCCGCCCAGATCGTCGACGCCGTCCGCGGCGCCGGGGCTGGCACGGGTGAGACCACCGCGCCCGAGGTGCCGGGAACCGACGCCGGAACCGCACCCGAGGCTCCGGGAACCGGCGCAGCCGCGGGAGCCCAGCCGCGCGAACACCTGGATGCGACTGGATTTGGGTTCCTCGATGCGGATGGCGCTTCGGCCGGCCCGCCGGCCCCGGCACCGTTCGCAGACTCATGGACGGACGAGGGATGCCGGCCCAACGCTGCCCACGCCAACGGCAGCCCGACGGTTGCGCAGATCTTCGACGACAGCCGGCCCGATGGCGCCAGACGGCATGACCGCTTCTCAGTGCTCATCACCCGCGGCGCGTGCGAACCGACCGGCGCAGGCTCCTATGCGCTTGTCGTCACGGCAACCGCCGACCAAGTGGCACGAGGTGAAGGCGAGGTCGAGGCCGCTGGCGGCCACACCCGGCTGGAAGATGTCCTCCAGCTGTCTCCCGGCGGCCGGTTCTACTACGCATCGACGGCGCCGGGCACGCGCGAGGTGCGGGTGCGCACGGAAGCGCGGTTCGCGACGCCAACGCAGATGACACTGCTCAAGGCCCGCGACCGCGGCTGCAGCTTCCCTGACTGCGATATCCCGGTCGGATGGTGCGAAGCACACCATATGCGCGCCCACCGGCACGGCGGGCCAACGGATCTCGACAATCTGACACTGCTGTGTCGGTTCCATCATGGATGGCACGAGAAACACGGCTGGCGATCGGTGATGCTCAACGGATTTCCGGCATGGATACCTCCGCAGACACTCGACCGAGATCAGCGGCCGATCTTCCACTCGCGCTTCCGCGCCGAACTCCACGATCCCGACACGCTCTTCCCCGACTGAGGCACCGGGCCGAGGCGCGAGGCCTGTCAGTCTTCTGAGCTGAGCAGCCCGACGCTGTACTCCAGATCAGATTCGGCAACGATCTTCTCGACGTCCCGCACCTGGCCGCGTTCGGACGGATCAGCCCGATCCGAAAGCGAGACCCACCACTGGTCGTCGTGCCTGACGATCTCCGGCAGGATCGGAGACACGTCGCGCACGCGCGCCATTGCCGAGCCCACGGTCGGGGTCTCTGCCAGGCTCTCGCAGACGAGCCGTGTCGATGCTGAAATGTAGTCAGCATCGCCCTGCTCGACTCCAGCCTGCCCTTTTCCGGCCTGCCCTTTTCCGGCCTGCCCTTTTCCAGCCTGGCTGGCTGCAAGCTTCCCCGCTCCAGCCTGTCCAGCGCTCTCAAGCACGGCAGCTGGGGTCATCCAGCCACCCCACGACTCATTGGCAGAGCGGAACGACACCGTCTGCCCATGCGGCACCGCGCAGATGAAGTAGATGACATCGTGCCGACGCAGCTGCCAGCGCGTGTTGACCCACCGCATCCACGGCGAGAGCAGATCCAAGCGCACCTTGAGGTCGCGCTCGCTCATCAGCTGCCCCAGGGTCTTCTTCCCGGTCACGAGCTTGCGCCGACTCTCCTCCCACAGCGGGGTATCGGTTGAGGAGATGATGCGGCCGTCGACGTCCTCAGCCAGCAGCACACCCAGCAGCTCAAGCGCCGCCCGAGCAGCAGTGGCGAAGTAGTTCAGCGCCTTCGTCGAGTTGTCCATCCGCAGCATGCGCGCACACTTCTGCGCATCCCACACCGCCAGCGGCAGATGGTGGATGTCATCCGGATGCAGCTCCGCAATCGGAAAGGCCCACCGGTTCTTCTCGGTCAGCCCCGGCGCATCGGCCTGCCGCGTCACGAACACCTGGATCCCGCCAGGAGTGTCGCGCACGCACACCACTGCCGCGGCCGGCGTCGGCACGGCAGGAGTCGGCGTGGTTTCGCCCGACTCGAAGAGATTGAGCAGGTGCGCAAGATCCTGCGACACCGGCAGCTCTCGAGCCGGGCGTTCCCGTCTCAGTCGATGCGGACTCATCGACCCGCAACCAGCCCGGCCGTCCGACCCGCAACCAGCCCGGCCGTCCGACCCGCAACCAGCCCGGCCGTCCGACCAGCAACCGGACCCGCAACCAGCCGACCAGCCAGCCCTGCGATCCCGTCGATCACAGGCCCGGCTTCGTCTCCGACGACCGAACCTTGACGATCATCTCGACCTCGACCGGGGTGCCCATCGGCAGCGCGGCGACGCCGACAGCACTGCGGGCATGCTTGCCGCGCGCTCCGAAGACCTCACCCAGGAACTCCGAAGCCCCGTTGATGACCTTCGGGTGATCAGTGAAGTCCGCCGCCGAGTTGACGAACCCGACGACCTTGACGACCTGCTCGACATCATCGAGATCACCGATGACCGACTTGATCGCCGCAAGGGCGTTGACAGCCGCGATCTTCGCAGCCTCATAGCCGTCCTCGACACTCATACCATCACCGAGCCTGCCGGTGACCTGCGGCTCGCCATCGACGAACGGGAGCTGCCCGGAGGTGTACACGTACTCGCCCGACTGCACGGCCGGGACATACGCACCCGCCGGCTTCGCCACCTCGGGAAGGGTGACGCCGAGCTTCTCCAGCTGCTGTTCAATCCGTGCCATGTGCTTTCTCCTTATGCCTTCGGACGCTTGAGGTATGCCACGAGGCCGTTGCCATCGGGGCCGGGGATGACCTGAACGAGCTCGTAGCCTTCCTCGCCCCACTGATCGAGGATCTGCTTCGTGGCGTGGACGATGAGCGGTACGGTGACATACTCCCACTTCTGCATGTGCGAGCCCTTTCTGTTCGACTGCTCTCAGCGTAGTTCAGCCACCGCGGCCGCGGCTACCGCTCCCGAGGCGGCTCTCCCCTCTGCCGGTGAAGGGCCCAGCCGTCTCCGGAGCAGCGGCCCCACCAGACGCACAGAGGCGGCGCAGGATCGAATCCTGCACCGCCTCTGTCAGGCCACGCGATCAGCCGCCGAGCGATGGCGGCTCGTCTCCGCCGTCATCGCCGCCGTTACCGCCGCCGCCGCCGTTACCGCCGCCGCCGCGGCTGCCACCGCCGCCGCCGTTACCGCCGCCGCCGTTTCCGCCGCCGCCGTTTCCGCCGCCGCCGCGGCTGCCACCACTTCTGTTGTTGCTGCTCTTGCTGTTGTCAGTGCTGGTGCCCTTCGGCTTGGCGAAGGAGGTGTTGCCCTTCGTCTCCTTGACCGCCGACGACATGTACTCCCGCCAGGTCTGGCCGGAGATCGTCGCACCGTAGACGCGGCCGCGGACCTTGCCCTTAGAGTTCTTGCGCCAGTCGCGGTTGCGGTCCGGGTCGCCGGTCCACACCGCAGTCGACAGCGTCCGGGTGAAGCCGACGAGCCAGGTCGAGCCGACCTCGAAGTTCGTCGTACCGGTCTTCGCACCCGCCGGCGCACCGATCTTCAGCGACGAGGTGGTGCCGCCGTTGAAGGTCTGCGACAGCGCCCAGGCCACCGCATCGGCGACCTCCTTGTCGAGCACCCGCTTGCAGTCGGCCTGCGGGATGTCGACCTTCTCGCCCTCCGAATCCTTGATCTCGGTGATCGGCGTCGGACGGCAGTAGGTGCCGCCAGCGGAGTACACGGCGTAGGCGCTGGCCATATCGATCGGCGCAACCTGCACGATGCCCAGCACCGAGGCCGGCTTGAGGGCATCCGTCGTGCCGTCTTTGAGCTTGGTGTCCAGCGGCGAGCCGTTTCCGTACTTGATGCCCAGGTCGGTGGCGGTCTTCATGATGCCGCACATATCGAGCTGGTTCGCCATCGCCGCATAACCGGTGTTGACCGACTTGCGGGTCGCGTCCAGCGCCGACATCGAGGAGCTGCCGGCGCCGTCACCGGCGTTGTTCGGGTTCCACTTCGCGCCGTTGTTGTCACAGCCGTTGTACTTCCACGACGAGGCGGAGTACTCGCGCTTCGAGGCGTTCACCGTCGAACCGAGCGTCTTGCCTTCCTTCAGCCATTCCGTCAGCACGAACGGCTTCCACGTCGAACCCACCTGGAAGCCGTTGGCGCCGTTGTGGGAGTTGTCGACGTTGAAGTTGATCTGGGTATCGGTGCCCTTCTCACCCTCAGACGCCGTGTAGTTGCGGTTCTGCGCCATCGCCAGCACCTTGCCGCTGCCCGGCTCCACAGTCACCGCCGTATGACCGGCTCCCGAGGGATCACCGACCGGCACGCGCTTCTTGACAGCTTTGTCCGCCTGGTCCTGCAGCTTCGGCTCCAGAGTCGTCGTGATCGTCAGGCCGCCGCGCTGCAGCAGATTGCGGCGCTCCTCCGTCGTCTCACCGAAGATCGGATCGTTCTCGATGACGCGCTGCACATAGTCACAGAAGTAGCCCTTGTTCCCCGCAGCCGCGCAGCCGTTCGGGGTCTCGTGGATATCGAGGTCGAGGTCGGATTGGCTCGCCTCGTCGTACTCCTCCTGCGTGATCTTGCCCTGCTTGAGCATGAGGCCGAGCACCACATTGCGGCGTTCGATCGTGTTCTCCGGCTTGGTCTGCGGGTTGAAGGCCGCCGGGTTCTTCACAACGCCGGCCAGGGTCGCCGCCTGCTGGAGGTTGAGCTCCTTCGCCGGGATTCCCCAGTAGCGGTGCGCTGCCGCCTCAACGCCGTACACACGCGGCGTACCGGAGTAGTTGTTGATGTTGAGATAGCGGTTGAGGATCTCGTGCTTCTCGTACTTCTTCTCCACCGCGGCAGCGAGCTTCGCCTCACGCATCTTGCGCGCATAACCGGCCGCACCCGAGCTCTCGGTCGCCTCGGCGATGGCCTCGCGGTTGTTCTCGTCTTCTGCATTGGCGTTCTCGGACAGCACGTTCTTGACGTACTGCTGCGTCAGCGTCGAACCGCCCTGGGTGTCCTCGGAGAGCAGGTTGTAGATCGCTGCACGCGCAATGCCCTGCAGGTCGACGCCGCCGTGCTCGAAGAACCGCTCGTCCTCAACGGAGACCGTGGCTTCCTGCATGCGCTCGGAGATGTCGTCGAGCGCGACCTCCCGGCGGTTCTGCCAGTAGAAGGTCGCGATCTCCGAACCGTCGGCCGCGAGCATACGCGACTGCTCGGCGAGCGGACGCTCTTCGAGTTCGGCCGGCAGGGCGCTGAACAGCTCCACGCCGGCATCGGCGCCCATCGACGCCACGCCGACGGACGGGATCGCCAGACCGGCACCGACCACGCCCGCGATGACGCTGACGGCGATGAACTGGAAGAGTGCCGCAACCTTGTTGGGGGATGATTCCGAGACAGAAGACACCATGCGAATTATTCTAACGAAGGACGCAAGTCGGCTTCTTCAGGAACCGCCCAGCGGTTCGGCGCACTTTTGTTCCGTTCCCGAGGCGCCGCGCCCGTTCCCGAGGCGGCGCAACCGTTCCCGAGGCGGCGCAACCGTCCCCGATGCGTCGCGCCCGTTCCCGAGGCGGCTCAGCCGTTCCCGATGCGACAGTCCCCGCCCGGCCGCTCAGGTGCGGGCGGTCAGCGTGAGGAGGGAGACCTCGGGCGGGCAGGCGAAGCGCACGGGAGCGAACGGCGAGAAGCCGAGTCCGCCCGAGACATTCACCGTCATTCCCGCATAGTCGAAGACGCCCTTGGCATGCCGCGGCGGCAGATCGCAGTTGGTCACGAGCGCCCCGTAGAACGGCACGCACAGCTGCCCGCCGTGGGTGTGGCCGGCGAAGGCGAGGTCGGCGCCGGCAGCAGCGAAGGCATCGAGCACCCGCAGGTACGGCGCATGGGTCACCCCGATCCGCAGATCGGCCTCGGTGGAGTCGAAGCGCGGCCACTGCTCATCGATCCGATCCCTGTCCATATGCGCATCCCCGGTCCCGGCGAAGGCGATCCGGGTGCCGCGCAGCTCGAGCTCGGCATCACGGTTGTCGAGGAACATCCAGCCGCGCTCGGCGAAGGCGTCGACGAGTTCGAGCGTCGGCATGGCGGCGTTCTTCGTCGAATGCTTCACCTCCGACGGTGCCTGCAGGTACCGCAGCGGATTCTTCAGCTGCGGGGCATAGAAGTCGTTTGAGCCGAGCACGAACACCCCGGGCACATCGAGCAGCCCAGCATAGACGTCGAGCAGCTCCTCGAGCATCGGCGCCGAGAGGTTGTCGCCGGTGTTGACGACGAGGTCCGGCTCCAGCTCCGCCAGCTGCGACACCCACGCCATCTTGCGCTTCTGCCATGGGCACAGGTGCAGATCGGAGATGTGCAGAACGCGCAGATCCTCGGCTCCGGCGGGCAGCACCGGCAGGGTGCTGCGGCGGATGCGGAAGAGCGTCGGCTCGATGCCGGCGGCCCACACAGCCCCGGCTAAGCCGATCGCCCCGACAGCGCCGGCAGCAGTGATCGTGGTGGCTAAGCTTCGATTCATCTGCCCTATCCTAGCGCCGCCGGGCGAACGGTCAGCGCGGCTCCGCTCCCGAGGTGGGACCCGCCTCGGCGATGGAAGGCTCGGCACCCGAGGCGGGGCCCGCCCCGGCGACCGCCTCCTCGGCGGCGGAACGTTCCGCGGCAGCCCCGGCGACCCCCGCCTCGGGCCCGGTGAGGGAGGGGTGGCGGTGGATATCCGCCTCGCGGCGGATGCGGGCGCGGGTGTGGCGCGATTTGCGGCGGCGGCCGATGAGGCGGCAGATGAGGTAGATGAGGAAGCTGATCGTCGTGACGAAGGGACTGATCGGCACGACCGGCGAGCCGAGGGCGATGAGGATGCCGCCGACCGAGGCGGTGACGGCGAAGGCCATCGACAGCACCGGCACGAGGATCGGGGAGGCCGAAACCTGGGTCGCCGCAGCCGCCGGGGTGACGAGCAGGGCGAGCACCAGCAGCACGCCCACCACCTGCACGGACAGCGCCACGGCGAGGCCGAGGGCGAGCATGAAGATGATCGTCAGCGCGGTGACCGGGACGCCTTTGGCGCGGGCGACGGCCGGGTCGATGCTTGCGAAGGTGAGGGGCCGCCAGACAATCAGCAGCACCATGAGGACGATGATCGCGCAGATGACGAGGGTGCGGATCTGGCTTGCGTTGATCGCCACGATCTGGCCGGTGAGCAAGCCGAACTTGTTCGCCGCGCGGCCGTCGTAGAGGGCCAGGAACAGGATGCCGAGGCCCAGGCCGAAGGGCATGAGGACACCGGTGATCGTGTTCTTCTCACTGCTGCGCGCGCCGCCGACGCCGATGACGAGTGCGGCGAGCAGCGAGCCGATGATCGAGCCGTAGACGACATCGAAGCTGATGAGCAGGGCGAATGAGGCGCCGGCGAAGGACAGCTCGGCGACGCCGTGGACGGCGAAGGCGATGTCGCGCGCCATGACGAAGACGCTGATGAGCCCGCCGACGACGCCGAGCAGGGCGGCGGCGATGAGCGAGTTCTGCAGGAGCACGACGAGTTCGCCGTAGTTCTCGAAGGTGAAGTACTCGGTGAGGATGTTCGCAGCCAGGTGCGTGATGTTCGCAGCCAGGTGCGTGGTGTTCGCAGCCAGGTGCGTCATCGCGGTCAGATGTGTCATGTTCGCTCTGCTCAGATCGCCCCGGCCGGGGGCTCGGGGTGGCGGATCGGGTGGTAGTCGGAGTTTCCGCCGACGATGACGACCCGCCCGCCGGCGCGCACGACCTCGATGGGTGAGCCGTAGAGTTCGGTCAGCGCTTCGGAGCTGATGACCTCATCGGGCGTGCCGACGAGGAAGTGGCCGCCGGCGATGTAGAGGACCCGGTCGACATACGGCAGGATCGGGTTGATCTCGTGGGTGACGAAGAGAATCGCGGTCTGCCGGGCGACGCGCTTCTCGTGCAGCAGGCGCGCGACGAGGCGCTGATGCGTCATGTCGAGGTGCAGCAGCGGCTCATCGCACAGCAGCAGCCGCGGGTCCGAGCCGAGTGCCTGTGCCACGCGCAGCCGCTGGAGCTCACCGCCGGAGAGCATCCCGACCGGCGAATCCGCGTAGCTTTCGGCGCCGACCTCGGCGAGCAGCGCATCGACCTTGCGGCTGCGCGCGCGGTTGAACCAGCCCGGCCCCCAGCGATGGCCGTCAAGGCCCATGCGCACGAGGTCGCGGCCGCGCATCGGGGTGTCGTCATCGATGCCGCGCTGCTGCGGGATGTAGCCGATGTCCGGGTCGCCGCGGTGCACGCGGTGGCCGTTGACGCGGACGGAACCGGAATGCAGCTGGTACTGCCCGAGCAGCACTTTGAGCAGCGAGGTCTTGCCCGAGCCGTTGGGGCCGAGGATGGCGATGAACTCGCCGGGCTCGACGTCGATTGTGAGGTTATGCCACAGAACCCGGTCCCCGAAGCGCAGCTGTGCGTCGCTGAGCTCGAGGACCGGGCGGGTGCCTGTTACGGCAGTGGCAGCTGGTGCGGAATCAGTGATCGTGACCTGCCAGTGCTTCCTGGACGTCGCCGATGTAGGCGCCCATCCAGTCGATGTATGTCTCGTCGTCATCCATCGTCTCCGCCAGGTTGACGACCGGCACTCCGGCGTCCTCGGCCGAGGCCTTCAGCTCATCGGCCTGCGGGCCGGCGTTCTGGGAGTTGTAGGCGAGGATGACGACTTCCTTGTTCTTGATCTGCTCCTTGGCTTCCTTCAGCACCAGCGGCGGCACATCGTCGCCGTGCTCGACAGCAGCGAGGAACTCCTGCGAGGTGATGTTCTCCACGCCCATGTCGTGGAACAGCCAGAGCGCGATCGGCTCGGTGGCGGCAGCCTTCTCACCCTCGTGTTCGGCCTTCGCCTCATCGAGCTGGGACTGCAGTTCGTCGAGCTCAGCCTTGTACTCATCGGCGTTGGCGCTGATGTCATCGGCGGCGTCGGGCAGCTCTTCGCTCAGTGTCGAAGCGACCTCGTCGACGAGCTTCGTCATCGTCGGCACCGAGTACCAGACGTGCTCATTGAAGGCGCCGTGGTCATGGCCGTGGTCATGGTCATGGCCGTGGTCATGGTCATGGCCGTGGTCATGCTCGTGGCCGTGGTCATGACCGTGATCGTGGTCGTGGCCGTGGTCATGACCGTGATCGTGGTCGTGGCCGTGGTCATGACCGTGATCGTGGTCGTGGCCTTCCGCGCCCTCCTCATCACCATGCTCATGGTCATGACCGTGATCGTGGTCGTGGCCTTCCGCGCCCTCCTCATCACCATGCTCATGGTCATGGTCATGATCGTGGTCGTGGCCTTCCGCGCCCTCCTCATCACCATGCTCATGGTCATGGTCATGATCGTGCGGCGCGTTCTCCACGCCCTCGGATCCCGGCAGACCGGAGATCGAGACGGTGTCGATGACGGTCGGCTCATGATCGGCAGCTTCGAGCATCGTCGTCATGAAGGCGTCGTAGCCGCCGCCGTTGACGACGACGAGGTCCGCCTTCGACAGCGTCAGCTGGTCCTGCGCAGTGGCCTCATAGTCGTGCGGATCCTGCGACGGATCGTCGATGACCGGCGTCACCTCGGCAGCATCACCGACGACGCTCTTGACGATGTCGGCGTAGACATTCGTCGAGGTCACAATCGTGAAGTCGCCATCAGCGGCCGCGTTGTCGGAATCCCCACAACCAGCCAGCGCGACGAGAGAACCGGCTGCCAGCACGGCAAGGGCGGGAGTGCGAAGTGAGCGCATGAAGCTCCTTTCCAGACTGAGACTGTCAATCAGCTGGGAGACTACTCCTACACATCAAGCAAGCGCTAATGGATTCATTGCGATTCTTTTATGTTTTTCGGCTGCTGAACCCGCGCCGGTTCCAGGCTCGAAAGGTGCGCACCACTTCAGGACGGGCCGCGCCCGAGGCGGGGGCAGGTTCCCGGCCGCACCCGAGGCGGGGGCAGGTTCCCGAGGCGGGGGCAGGTTCCCGAGGCGGGGGCTGGTTCCCATCCTCCCCCACCTCGGGGTCGGTCAGCCGCGTTCGGCGATGAGCCGGGCGATCTGCACGGTGTTGAGGGCAGCGCCCTTGCGCAGGTTGTCGTTCGAGATAAACATCACCAGACCGCGGCCCTCCGGCGCGGACTGGTCCGCCCGGATCCGGCCAACGAAGCTGGCATTGCGGCCGGCGGCCTTGAGCGGGGTCGGCACATCGGCGAGCTCTACGCCGGCAGCCGAAGCCAGCACCTCGCGCGCGGCCTCCGGGGTGATCTCCCGCGCGAACTCCGCATGGATGCTGAGGCTGTGGCCGGTGAGCACGGGCACGCGCACGCAGGTGCCGGCCACGCGCAGGTCCGGCAGACCGAGGATCTTGCGGCTCTCATTGCGCAGCTTCTTCTCCTCGTCCGTCTCCCCCTGCCCGTCGTCGACGATCGACCCGGCCAAGGGCAGGACGTTGAAGGCGATCGGCTCGGCGTACACCTCGGGAGCGGGGAGATCAGCCGCCGCGCCGTCGCGCACAAGCTTCTCCGCACCATCCGCGGCAGCGCGCACCTGGCCGGTGAGCTCAGCGACGCCGGCCACGCCCGAGCCGGAGACAGCCTGATACGTCGCGACCGTCATCCGCTCCAGACCGGCCGCATCGTGCAGGGCCTTGATGACCGGCATCGCTGCCATCGTCGTGCAGTTGGGGTTGGCGATGATGCCCTTCGGCAGCTCGGCGATGGCCTCCGGGTTGACCTCGGAGACGACGAGCGGCACCTCGGGATCGGAACGGAAAGCCGAGGAGTTGTCGATGACGATCACCCCCGCCTCGGCGAAGCGGCCCGCCTGGGCCCGCGAGGTCGCCCCGCCCGCGGAGAACAGGGCCACGTCGAGGCCGCTCGGATCCGCGGTCGCGGCGTCCTCAACGACGATCGTCTCGCCCTTGAAATCGAGCTCCTTGCCGGCCGACCGGGCCGAGGCGAAGAAGCGGATCGAGGCGATCTCGAAGCCGGGGTCGTCGGCGAGCAGATCGCGCATCACCTCGCCGACCTGGCCGGTGGCGCCGACGACGCCGATGTGCAGCGCCTTCGGCGCGGGGTTCGCTGCGGTCATCGGCCGGTCCCTCCGTAGACGATCGCCTCGGTCTCCTCTGCGTCGAGGCCGTAGGCGGTGTGGGCGGCACGCACCGCGTCGTCGAGCAGCTCGGCGCTCGTGACGACACTGATGCGGATCTCCGAGGTCGAGATCATGTCGATGTTGATGTGGGCTTCAGCCAGCGCATCGAACAGCGTGGCCGTCACGCCCGGGTGCGAGCGCATGCCCGCACCGACGACCGAGAGCTTGCCGATCTGGTCGTCGTACTGGATGTGGTCGAAGCCGATGCTGGACTTGGCGGCCTCCAGCGCCTGGATCGCCTTCGCCCCGTCGTCCATCGGCAGGGTGAAGGAGATGTCGGTGCGGCCCGGGTCGCGGGTGGAGATGTTCTGCACGATCATGTCAATGTCGATCTCCTGGCTCGCGACCGTGCGGAAGATCTCAGCAGCCTTGCCCGGGATATCGGGCACACCGACGATCGTGAGCTTGGCCTCCGAACGGTCGTGGGCGACACCGGAGATGATTGCCTGTTCCATTTTCTCTTCCGTTTCTTCAGTCTGTGCGGTGCGGAACGCCTCGGGAATGGGGTCGTCCGTCACCCAGGTGCCCTGGTGCTGGGAGAACGAGGAGCGGACGTGGACGGGCACGCCGTAGCGGCGGGCATACTCGACGCAGCGCAGCATGAGGATCTTCGCGCCCGAGGCGGCCATCTCCAGCATCTCCTCGTAGCTGATGAGCCCGATCTTGTGCGCGCTCAGCACGATCCGCGGGTCAGCGGTGAAGACGCCGTCGACGTCGGAGTAGATCTCGCAGACATCGGCATCGAGCGCGGCGGCGAGCGCAACGGCGGTCGTATCGGAACCGCCGCGGCCGAGCGTGGTGATGTTCTTCGTCGTCTGCGACACACCCTGGAAGCCGGCGACGATCGCGACATTGCCGTCGTCGAGGGCCGAGCGGATGCGCCCGGGGGTGACGTCGATGATGCGGGCCTTGCCGAAGGTCTCGTCGGTGATGACGCCGGCCTGGGAGCCGGTGAAGGACTGCGCGTGATAGCCGAGGTTGGCGATCGCCATCGCAAGCACCGCCATCGAGATGCGCTCACCGGCAGTCAGCAGCATGTCGAGCTCGCGCGCCGGCGGGACCGGGGAGATCTCCTGGGCCAGGTCGATGAGATCGTCGGTGCTGTCACCCATCGCCGAGACGACAACGACGACATCGTGGCCAGCCTGGCGGTATTCGACGATCCGCTTGGCCACGCGCTTGACGGAGTCGGCATCGGCTACGGAGGACCCGCCGAACTTCTGCACAACTAGGCTCACGGCTCTCACTTTCGTCCGAGTACAGTCGCGTTGGTCTCAACGCCACAGCCAATTGTAAACACCGCCGCGCCGGGGCACGGGCATCCCCCGTCATCTGGACGACGGCGAGGCTGGCTGCCGCGCCCGAGGTGAGGGTTGGGTTGCTTACGGGAAGGCCCCGGGGCTACGCCGCGGCCTTTGCGCGTCGGTTCGCGAAGGCGCCGAGCACAGTCAGCAGAATCGAGTAGAACATGGCGTAGCACACGAGGCGGTAGGTGCCGATGAACCAGAAGCTGACAGTGCGCACCTCCTCGGCATCGGCGTTGACGACGACTGTGCGCCCGGTCATGTGGGTTTCACCGCCGATCGTCTCCACGAGGCCCGCGCCACGCAGCTTCTGTCCGGGCTCCAGGAACAGCTGTTCATAGGGCGCATACAGGATCGGGTTGCCGGCGATGTCGAGGATCGCCCCGGCCAGCACCGTGAAGAAGAGCACGATGATGCCGCGCATCGTCCAGCCCGGCCGTGCCCTCCACAGCACAGCGATGAGGAAGCCGACCAGGATGACGAGGCTTGAGATCCAAGGGATCTCGCGGGCGGTTTCGGAGAACCACGGCAGCGCATATCCGATGAGGAAGAAGATCACGGCGAAGAGCGCCACCGCGGCGACCAGAACCACGAGCACGCCGAGTTTGTCTCTGTGCTTCTTCTTCACAGACGCACCTCCGGAGCTCGCATCACTCGCGGCAGGCTGCCGCAACGGGTTGCCATGAGGATACCCTGCCCGAACGCCTCGGGCGTGAAGCCCTGGCGTCGCAGCGGTGAACGCTGCCGAGCGCCGCAACAGCCAAGCCGGCCCGCGCTGATCTGCGCGGGCCGGCAAGGGGCGGTGTGACCGGGCGAGGGTCATCCCGCGTCGGCATGGGGGCGGTGTGGTCGGGCGAGGCTCGGACGTCCCAGAGGCTGCGGCTCAGAAATCGGTGACCGGCACCTCGGCGACGGTGAAGAGGTCACCGGGCTGGCAGTCGAGGGCCTCGCACAGGGCCACGAGGGTGGTGTAGCGGATGGCCTTCGCGCGGTTGTTCTTCAGCACCGATAGATTGGCCAGGGTCACCCCCACCTCGTTGGAGAGCTCGGTCAGGGTCTTGTTGCGGGCGGTGAGCAGCTCGTCGAGGTGGCAGCGCACCGTGCGGACAGTCGGCGCGGCACTCATCAGATCACCCCTTCGAGCTCCGACTCCACGCGGGCGCCGCGGTCGATGAGCACGCCGATGGTGCCGATGCCGCCGAGGATGCCGAGCCATCCCCAGATGACGCCCGTTCCGATGCTGTTGTCGACCGGGAGGTCGGCAAGGCCGAGGTCGCGGATGACGAGGTTGTCGCCGAGGAGCTGCAGGGCTGCAGCGACGAATCCGGCAACGAGGACGGACAAGAACAGGCCGTAGATCGCGCGCCGCGTGCGTCGCTCGAAGGCCAGACCCTTACTGACGAGGCGGATGATGCGCACGGCGAACCAACCGGCCAGCAGCAGGCCGATGACGACGACGAGGTCGGCTGCGATGAGGAGCCCCTGGGTGGCGCCGGCCAGATCCTCGGCAGGCAGGCGGAGGTTCATAACGCCCTGGGCGAACACCTCGTGATCGCCGAGCCGGGTGGTGATGGTGTCGTTCCCGGTCAGTTCGAGGCTGACATTGAAGGTGCGGTCGACGAATGCGCGGAACAGGTCGGTGAGTCGGTAGCCGAGGCCGAGGGCGACGACGACGATCGGGTAGAACTCCAATCCTGACCAGTTGCGCTTCTTGGCTGCCGGACCGGTGGGCTTTCCGGCGGATGCTGCGCTGTTCACGGTGACTCCTTCGGTTCGTGAGCTGTGCGGCTGTCGAGGTGCGGCCGCCTGGTCGGGTTCGGTGGGTCCCGGCTTCGGCGGGCTGCTCCTGGCGAGCCCTGGCGTATATCGACTTTCGATATATCGACAATCAATATACTTATCGAGAAACGATAAGGTGTCAAGGGGACTCGGCTTATCGATAGTCGATAAACGGCGTTGTGCCTGGTGAGGCAGCTGAAAAAAATCTCAGCCGAGGTCAGGAGGTGTGCTGCGGGCAGGGATGAGGTGCCCCGCGCGGGTCACGTCACCGCGCGGGTCACGTCACCGCGCGGGTCACGTCACCGGGCGGCGGCCTTCGAAGGCGCGGCCGAGGGTGACCTCATCGGCGTATTCGAGGTCTCCGCCGACCGGCAGGCCCGAGGCCAGGCGGCTGACGGTGATGCCGAGGCTGGAGAGCAGCCGCACCAGATAGGTCGCAGTCGCTTCGCCTTCGAGGTTCGGGTCGGTGGCGATGACGCATTCGGTGACCTCGCCGCTCTGCAGCCGGGGCAGCAGGCTCTTGATGCGCAGCTCGTCGGGCCCGATGCCGGCCATCGGGTCGATCGCGCCGCCGAGCACGTGGTAGAGCCCGCGGAACTCGCGGGTGCGCTCGATGGCGATGACGTCCTTGGGCTCCTCGACGACGCAGATGACGGTCTGGTCGCGGCGGGCGTCCTTGCAGATGACGCACTGGGTGTCCTCGGCGACGTTGCCGCAGGTCTCGCAGAACCGCACCTTCTTCTTCACCTCGGTCAGGGCGCGGGCGAGTTCGGCGACGTCCTCGGACGGGCTCTGCAGAATGTGGAAGGCGAGGCGCTGGGCGGACTTCGGCCCGATGCCCGGCAGCTTGCCGAACTCGTCGACCAGATCCTGCAGGGCACCTTCGTAGAGCATGCTCATGAGTCCGTCTCCTCGATCACGACGCCGCCGAGGATCCGCTTGACGACGGGCACGCCGACGTCAGGCGCTTCGGTGAGGTCCAGGTCCGAGTCCGGGTCGAAGCCCTCGAATCCGTCGTCGGGGCCGGTCGCTGCCGCGGGCTGGCTGGCGGCGCCGTGGCTGCCCGGCTGGGTGTCCTCGCCGCCGGGCTGGCCGGCTGCCGCCCCAGAGGTGCCGGCTGGCTGACCAGCTGCGTAGCCTGCTGCGGCTGCCGCTCCCGAGGCAGTGCTCGCCTGGGCTGTGCCCTCTCCCCTGGGTTCGCCGGCGGCGTTGGCGCTGGTGCGGGCCTGGCCGTTGCGCTGGGCGCGTTCGGCGAAGCCAGCATAGGGGTTGCTCGGCTCGGAGCTCTCATCGGCTGCCGGCAGCGGGGTCTCCGGGCCGTCATTGGTGGTGAAGGCGATGTTCGGATCAGCGTAGGCGCCGAGGAAGTCGAGGTCGTCGTCGCTGCTGTCGTCGTCATTGCTGTCGCCGCTGGTGCTGCCGCCGGCACCTTCGCCGCTGCCGCCATCGCTGTTGTCGCCACCTGCGGAAGTGCTGGTCTCGGCGGCGGCCCCGTCTGAGCCGTCGGGTTCATCGTCAATGGCCGCGGGCGGCGGCACGACGACAGCCGGCATATCGACTGCGCCGGAGCCGGCGCTGGTAACACCTTCATCTGCCGCATAGGGGTCGTCAGCGAAGGCACCGCCGTAGTAGTCCTCTTCCGGCGGCGGCCCGTGATCGTATTCCGGAGGGCCGTCATCATCGGAGGAATCAGCGGCCGGAGCCGACTGCTGCTGTGTCGGTTCTGGGGTCGACTGCTGAGGGGCTGGCTGCTCGGGAGCTGCTTGCCCCTGGGTGGGCGGTTCCTGGGTGGGCTGTTCCGGTGCCGATGCTTGCCGCGCAGGAACACCAGGCGCGGGCGCAGACAATGATGAGGTAGGCGGCACCTGCTGCTCATCTACCGCCGGCCCGGCTGATTGCCCTTCCTCCGCATCGTCCTCAGCGGATCCGGCAGCTGCCGAATCGCCGGGTCTCTGCCAGAAGCGCTCGTGGTCGATCGGCTCGCGGTCAGCCTCACGGGGCCCGACAACGGAGTCGATCTCCTCCTGCGTCGGACGCGGTCGGTTGACGACACCCGACTGCTCGGGACCGCGAGGCGGCTGATTGCCGCCGCGGGCGGACGCAACCGATCCTGCGCCGCCTAGCTGATCTCCCGCCTGGCCCTGGGAACCAGCCTGACCCTGCGGACCCGGTGCGCCGTTTCCGGCTGGCGGGTTTCCGCCGCCGGGCACATTGCCGGTGGCAGGACCCACTTCGATGCGCGCCTGGATGCCGAGGACTTCATTGAGCGCCTCGGCGAGCTTCTGCGCATTGTGTCCGCGATTGAAGGAGTTGAGGGCGCCGGGGTTGTCGAAGCCGAGGTAGAAGACTCCATTGGCAAATCCATACGGCACCGCGCTGTTGCTCACGATCGCACGCGCGAGCTTCGCCGTCCGGCCGAGAGATTCGAGGATGTCGGGCCATGCGCGCCGGATCGCGTCGATCTCGGCGCCCGGCTGCCCACCCTGACCCTGCGGGGTCTGGTCCGGTGCGCCCTGACCCTGTGTGGCCTGATCCGGCCCACCCTGACCCTGCGGGGTCTGATCGTGTGGCGCCCGGCTCGGCGCGTTGCCCTGCGTCGACTGGCCTTGGGCAGGCTGCTGCGGCTGAGCAGGCTGATGATCCTGAGCAGGGGGCTGCGCCTGTCCGGGTGGCTGCGCCTGTCCGGGTGGCTGCTGCTGTGCAGTGGCCTGCTGAGCCGCCGACTGTTCGGCGCGGTGCGAGTCAGATGACTGTCCCTCGGTTGGCTGTGGCTCGACAGCGGGTGCTGGCTGCGCAGAGTCACCCTTCGGCGACTCCTCAGCAAGCGACGCGCCCTGAGCATCTTCAGCCGTCTGCGGTTCGTCGCTGAGCATGGATTCTGCAGCGGCGGCAGCGGCAGCGAACTCATCGAGGTCGTCATCAACACTGCGTGCCGGCGCGGACTTCGACTGCTGCGCCGACTGTCCCGGCACCTGCCCCTGCGCCGGCTGACCCTGCGACTGCTGATCCGAGCCCTGGCCCGAACCAGCGGCCGGGCCTCGTACTGCCGGCCCTCCTCCAGCAGCTCCACCGCCAACAGCTCCGCCAGCACCGGCATCAGCCACCGGAGGCACTGCACCAGGCGGCAGCGTGCCCGTGGCACCCATGCCGATCCGGCGTTCGATCCGCTCAACCCGGCTGAGCGTCGACCGCCGAGACTTCTCGGCAGCCGGCAGCAGCACGCGCGCACAGATGAGCTCCAGCTGCAGCCGCGGCGAGGTCGCACCCGACATCTCCGACAGGCCCGTATTGAACAGATCCGCCGCCCGCGACAGCTCCGCCTGCCCGAACGACCGGGCCTGCTGGACCAGCCGCTCCAGACGATCGGACGGGACCTCGGGCAGGAACGACGCAGCCGCCTCGGGCGCGGCACCCACGACCACCAGGTCGCGGAAGCGCTCCAGCAGGTCTTCGACGAAGCGGCGGGGGTCCTGGCCGGACTCGATCACCCGGTCGACGACGCGGAACACGGCCGCCCCGTCCCCGGCGGCGAAGGCATCGACGATGTCGCCGAGCAGCGAATCCGGCGTGTAGCCCAGCAGCGCGATCGCCGTGTGGTAGTCGACGCCGTCCTCGCCGGCGCCGGCCATGAGCTGGTCGAGCACCGAGAGCGAATCGCGCACCGAACCGCCGCCGGCGCGCACGACCAGCGGCAGCACGCCCTTGGAGACCGGGACGTTCTCGCGCGCGCACAGCTCTTCGAGATAGCCGGTCAGCACCTCGGGCGGCACGAGGCGGAAGGGATAGTGGTGGGTGCGCGAGCGGATGGTGCCGATGACCTTCTCCGGCTCGGTGGTCGCGAAGACGAACTTCACGTGCGCCGGCGGCTCCTCGACGAGTTTGAGCAGCGCGTTGAAGCCCTGCGGCGTGACCATATGCGCCTCGTCGAGGATGAAAACCTTGTAGCGGTCGCGGGCAGGCGCGTAGACCGCGCGTTCGCGCAGGTCACGGGCATCGTCGACACCGTTGTGGCTGGCCGCGTCGATCTCGACGACATCGAGCGAGCCCGGGCCGTCGTTGGCCAGGTCGCGGCAGCTGGGGCACTGCCCGCACGGGTGCGCGGTGGGGCCTTCGACGCAGTTGAGGCAGCGGGCGAGGATGCGCGCCGAGGTGGTCTTGCCGCAGCCGCGCGGGCCGGAGAACAGATAGGCATGGTTGATGCGGTCATTGGCGATCGCGGCCATGAGCGGGGTGACCACATGGTCCTGGCCGATGACCTCGTCGAAAGTCTCCGGGCGGTAGCGGCGGTACAGTGCAGTAGACACATCCCCTACCCTACTGGCAACCGCGGACATCCCTCAGCTGGTGCTGTGGATCGTCCTCGCCCGAGGTGGGGGCTGAATGTGGTGGCCGGGCGGGTCCCGCGCGGTCGGGTGTGTGGCACCATGGTGTCCATGCCCTCCCCTCACCCCTGCGAGCCTGACAGCGGGATGTCTGTGAGCGGGACGCACGTCGATCTCTTACGTTCGGACTGGAGGCCGCACCGTGGCTGAGCCGCAGCTGCTGGCAGTGCTCATCGTCATTGCCTTCTTCTTCATCACGCTGTTCGGCGGCGGGTACCTCATCTACCGCACGATGAACCGGCCTGATGCCTATATCGGCGCCCGCATGCATGCCAATGAGCGCCGCCTGCTGGAAGAGGAGCGCCGCCTGCTGGAAGAGGAGCGCCGCCTGCTGGAAGAGGAGCGCCGCCTGCTGGAAGAGGAGCGGCGTCGCACGGAGGCTGGCGGGTCGGCGGCTGGCGAGTCGGCGGCTGAAGAGTCGTACGACGGTGGGTCTGACACATCTGAGCAGCCGGACCACGGTGAGCGCGGGTCCGACGACCCGCAAAAGTAGCCACGCAGCAGGAGCGGCCCTCAGCGGTCGGCGTCTCCGCCGGCCGAGGACGCACCCTCCTCCGCCGAGGCGTCGGCACCGCTGGCACCGCTGGCACCGTCGGCACCGTCATCGCCGTCGGCACCGTCAGCACCGCTGGCACCGTCGTCGCCGGGGCACGGTTCCACGACGGGAAGGACACCGGTCTGCATGTCGACCTCCGCCTCGGGGTCGGTGCCCTCCGGCGGATCGAACTCCTCAACGTCAACGACGGCGTGATCCTTGCGGCCGTACACCCACAGCAGGATCTCCAGCGGCTCGCCGGTGACCTTGAGGATGCCCTTGGCCTTGGGCCCGGCCGTCGTGCCGGCGAAACCGGGAGCATCGAAGATCAGGTGCTTGCCGATCGACAGCGCCTGCGGCAGCACGAGCATCTTCAGCAGCGGCCACACGCTCATCTGCATATCCCACGACAGGCGGCGCGGCTTCCACTCATCGGCGGCGCGGCGCACATCCTCGTGGTGGACGAGGAACTCCGCGGTGTTCATCACCCGGTCGACCGAGGACAGCTTCGCCGGCGACCACATCGGCGCGCCCTCGGCCATGAGCCCGACGAGCTGTTCGAAGGGCATCTCCGTGAACTCCGACTCCGCCGAGCTCGCATACCGCTCCAGCGGCGGGAAGCGCTCCGCCAGCTGCGGCGCCGCATTGCCCGGCAGCGCGAGCGGGCGCCGGTCGCGGATGACGAGGTGCACCGCCAGATCCCGGACCGTCCAGCCCTCGCACAGGGTCGGCGCATCCGGTCCGACATCGAACATCAGCCCAGCCAGGCTGAGCCGTTCGTCGCGAGCGTAGTTCTTCCTCATAGACTCAGTCTGCCGTCTGGCCGGCCACAGCGTCCACACTTGCAGGCGAGTGTCTGGCGATCTTCTCACTGAATGAGTCCTCGACCGCCGTGCGCAGCGTCTCCAGGAATTCGGCGACCCGGCTCGTCGACCGGTAGTCGGCCAGATCGTCACCGCGGGTCGGGCCGTCGGTGACGATGACGGTCGGCTTGCCGTCCTCCGCCGCCTGCTTGAGGAACCGCAGCCCCGAGTGCACCGCCAGCGACGTGCCGGCCACCAGCAACCCGGCCCCGGCAGCGACCGCAGCGGTGGCGGCATCGACGCGGTCGCGGGGAACGGACTCACCGAAGTACACGACATCGGGTTTGAGGATGCCGTGGCAGATCGGGCAGTCCGGGTAGCGGAATCCGGCGGTCTCATCGAGCTCGACATCGCCGTCGGGGGCCGTCTCGATATCGGCCAGCTCGACCTCCAGCTGCTCACCGAACCCGGGATTGAGCGCCGTCATCTCCTCCTGCAGCCAGGCGCGGGCGAAGACCCGCCCGCACTGCAGGCAGATGACCCGGTCGAGGCTGCCGTGCAGTTCGATGACCGAGCGGGAGCCGGCCGCGGTGTGCAGCCCGTCGACGTTCTGCGTGATGAGCGGACCGAGCCCGAGGCGGGCGAGCAGTGCGTGCCCGCGGTTGGGGCGGGCCTGGCGCATCCGCGGGTAGCCGACCCAGCTGCGTGCCCAGTAGCGGGCGCGCTGCCGGGGATGGGAGAGGAAGGTCTGGAAGCTCATCGGAGTGCGCTGCGGAGAGTTCGGGCCGCGGTAGTCGGGGATGCCGGAATCGGTGCTCATCCCCGCGCCGGTGAGCACGGTCCACGACTGCCGGTGCGCCGCCGAGGCGGTCTGGGCCGAGGCGGCGCCGACCTGCTGGCCAGCGAGGGAAGCAGCGATGACGGCAGCGATCTGCTCATCGCTGTGGCTCGGCTGCGGGGTGCGGGCCCCGCGCAGCGGATCGCGGATGACGGCCATGCACGGCAGTCTACCGAGGCCGGCAGACGCGCCCCCACCTCGGGTGCGGGACGGCCGGAAGCGGGCCGAGGCCTCGGGGCCGGGGCAGCCGGAAGCGGGCCGAGGCCTCGGGGCCGGGGCAGCCGGGGCGGCCGGGCGGCCGGGCGGCCGGGCGGCCGGGAGCGAGCATTCACCTCGGGCGCGGTCGTCAGTACAGCGGGGGTATGGCACGTGTACTGCTCGTCCACCATTCGCCTTCGCCTGCAACGGAGCGGCTCGCCGCGGCCGCGCGCGCCGGGCTCAGCATGCCCGAGCTCGAGGACATCGAGGTCGTCGAACGCCCCGCGCTGGAGGCCACCGCCGCCGATGTGCTCGCCGCCGACGCCTATGTGCTCGGCACGACGGCGAACTTCGGCTACATCTCCGGGGCGCTCAAGCACTTCTTCGACACCACCTACTACGCCACGCGCGAGCAGACCGCCGGGCGGCCGTTCTGCTACTGGATCCACGGCGGCTACGACACGACCGGCGCGGAGAAGGCAATGGAGGCGATCACCACCGGATTCGGCTGGCAGAAGGCCCACGCGCCGATCGCCTTCACCGGCGAGGTCGGCGAGGAGCACCTCGGGCAGGTCACCGAGATGGCCGCCACGGTCGCCGCGACCGTCATGTGAGCGGCTGCGACTCCCACGCCCGAGGCGGGGATCCCGCGCCCGAGGCAGGGGCTAGCTCTGGCTGTGCCCTTCCCGAGGTGGCTTATCCCGCACCCGAGGTGAGGGTTCGCCTCCCGAGGCGGGCGCCGGTCAGGTGCGGATCGCGTCGATGATCCGGATGCGGGTGGCGAAGAAGGCCGGGATGAGGCCGGCCAGTCCGCCGACCGCGAGCGCGACGGCCATGCCGACGGCCGCAGCCGAGAGCGGGAACGGCGGCGCCTCGGCCAGCCCCTCGAACAGCACCGCGGCGACGAACGGGTTGCGCAGCAGCAGGATCGCCATCATGACGCCGATGAGTCCGGCGACGAAGGTGCCGACGACGCTCTCCATCATGACGGCGAAGAACACCCGGCCCGGTGTAGCGCCGAAGCTGCGGCGGATGCCGATCTCGCGGATGCGCTGCTGGATGGTGACGACGGCAATGTTGATCATGCCGAGCACGCCCATCGCCAGGATGATGCCGGCGATCGCGAGCAGGATCGTCTTGATGAGCTCCAGACCGGTCTCACCGTCCTCGCCGTAGTCGCTGCGCTCGACGCTCGCGACGCCGAGGCTGCCCTTGAAGGCCGCGCTCACCTGCTTCTGCAGCTCCTCGAAGTTGTCCTCGGGCACCCACAGCTCGAACCGCAGCGACGAATAGTCGGGCTGCTCGCTCATCACCGGCATGTGCTCGGGCATGAACATCACCGTGCGGCCGCCGAAGACGCTGTCGCCCTGCACCGCGCCGATGATGGTGGCCGTCGTCCCGGCCGGGGTCGTCAGCGTCGTCGGCAGGTCCGCCGGGCTGATGCCGGAATCCTCCAGCAGGTTCGTGCTCACCACCACCGGCGGGGACATGTTCTCCTTGTCGCTGGCTTCGAACCAGCGACCGGCCACGAGGATCTCATGGCGCATGACGCGGTAGTCCGGGTCGACGGCACTGAGGTCGACCTCGTGCGGGGTGCCGTTGATGGCCACCGCACCGAAGCCCTCGGAGACTGCGGTGATGTAGCTGATGTCGAAGCGCTCGGCCTCGGTCTCGAGCTTCCTGCGGAAGGCCGTGTAGTCGGCGGCGCTCTGCAGGTTCGGGGCGCTGAAGCTCAGCGTCACCGGACGGCCGGCGAGGCGTTCGAAGGACTCCATCTGCACGCGTTCGGTGATCGCGCCGAGCGCGACGACGAGCGTCAGCGCGCACACGGCCACGCCCACACCGATGAGCGAGAGCAGCACCCGCAGCTTGTGGATGCGCAGCTCCTGCCAGGCTTCGGCCAGCAGTGAAGCGATCGCTGTCATCGCGCACCTCCCGGGAGGTGCGAGCCGGTTTCGAGGTCGGCGCCGGCGCCGAGGTGGGCAGCGACTTCTGCTGCCGTGCTCGCCTCGAGTGCGTGCAGCCTGCCGTCGGCGAGCTGGAAGCGCCGGCCGGCCATCGCGGCGATGGCCGGATCGTGGGTGATGGTGATGAGGGAGCAGTCGCCTTCGGCGGTGATCTCCTCCAGCAGCCGCATGACCGAGCGCCCGGTGTCGACGTCGAGCGCGCCGGTGGGCTCATCGGCGAGCAGCACCCGCGGGGACCGCACGATCGCCCGGGCGATCGCGACCCGCTGCTGCTCACCTCCGGACAGGGAGATCGGCAGCTGGTTGAGCCGGTGGCCCAGGCCCAGCCGTTCGAGTGCTTCGGTGGCGAGCTTGCGGCGCTGCCAGAACTCCGCCGGCGTGCCGTAGAGCAGCGGCGCTTCGACGTTCTCCAGCGCGGTGCGCCCGGGCAGCAGATTGAACTGCTGGAACACGAACCCGATGTCCCGGCCCCGGAGCCCGGCGGCCTTGCGCTGGGAGATGCGCGACACCTCGGTCCCGGCGAAGTGCATCTCACCGGACGAGGGCCGGTCGAGCAGGCCGAGGATGTTGAGCAGGGTCGACTTGCCGGTGCCGGAGCGGCCGACGATGCCGACGTGCTCGCTGGGGAAGACATCGAGGTCGACGCCGGTGAGGATGTCGAGGATGCTGTCGTTGGGCAGCCGCACCGAGCGGGTGACGCCGCGCAGCTGCAGGATCGGGGCCGGCAGCGGCTGTGTGGTCGGGCCGGCGCTGTCAGCGCTGGGCAGAGGCTGTGTGGTCGGGCCGAGGTTTGGTTCAGTCATCGGGCGCTCACAGGCCTTCGCCGACGTACTGCTCATCGAAGCCCTCATCAGGGTTGACCTCCGGCTGCGCGCCGGGGACGTAGGCGGCGATCGTCTGGCCCTCGTCGAGGCCCTTGACGATCTCGACCATCTCGCCGTCGCTCAGGCCGATCTCCACCTTAGTCTCGACCTGCTCACCGGCCTCGTCGATGACCCACACGCTGCCCTCGCCGGTGGTGCCGCGCACGGCGGTGGCCGGGACGGTGAGCACATCGGTGGCCGATCCCGCCTTGATCTCCAGGGACATGCTCAGGCCGTTGTAGACGGTGACGTCATCGGGCACTTCGCAGCTGAGCGACGGCCCGGAGCCGCCGCCGGAGCCACCGGAATCGTCTTCGCCCTCATCGACGGGCGCCTCCTCGGTGGCCCCGCCTGCAGAACCGCTGGAGCCGCCGGAACCACCCGCAGCGCCGCCAGCACCGCGATTGCCGGAGGCCTGGTTGAGGCGCAGGCCGCGGCATTCGAAGGGCTGCGGCCCGTCGGTGATGGTGACGGTGGCGGTGTCGGGCATGTCTGGGATGCGGTAGAGCTGGACCGGTTCGATCGAGGCGACCGCGCGGAAGGCCTTCTGTTCGAGGCTTGTGACGACAGCGCCGTTGGACACCTCATCGCCCTCCTCGATCGCGTAGTCGGCGACGACTCCATCGGCCGGGGCGACGACGTCGATGAAGCGCGGCCGCGGGGCCGGAACATCGGCCGGGGCGCCCTCGCCAGCGCCGCCGGAACTGTCTCCGGCACGACCGTCCGCTCCCGAGGCGGGACCCGGGTCATCGGGTGCCTCGCCTTCGCTGCGGATCTGGAAGAGCCTCGCGCCCTTCTTGACATCGCTGCCGGCGGGCGAGAACACGCGGACGAGGACGCCGGACTTCGTCGCCTTCACCTCCTTGGACGGCTCGACTTCGATCGAACCGTCGAAGGTGAGGGTGTTGGTCACATCGCCGCGGGTGACTGTTGCCTGCTGGGGCAGCACCTCGCCGGTGGCGGCTCCGCCGACCGAGTCGTTCTCCTGGGGCTTGAAGGCCAGCCAGGACAGCGTCACGGCGATGATGAGCAGCACCACCAGGTAGCTGATGGGCAGGACGATGCGGCGAAACACATGCATGCGAATTCCTCGGGGAACGTATTCGGTCTGCTGTCCGAGACCCAGGAATGGGTGCACGGACCCGCATGGGAATGCGGCGCGTGAAGCGAATCTGAGTCTAGGGATTCTGTGTGTCGAAAGTGTTGCGATTCTGTTTCACCACCGGTCACGAAACCGCAACGAACACTGTTCAGGAAGATCAGCAACTGTTGATACCACCCGAGCGCACCCCGGCTCCCCCCCTGCCGTCCGGCCGCGGAGTAGGGGCCGACGGGCCGCGCAGACGGGGCAGACGGGCCTTTCAGCGGGGCCGCCCGGCCACGCAGCGCGAACAGATCGGCTCGCACCGTTAGGGTAGAGGAGTGCTGACAGATGTGAGACACCTCACGTCAGCGCCGCTGGAACTTGCCTGCCAGGCATGAACTCCGGGAGGGTAAAGGGCGGTAATTCGACACGCAGATTCTCTGACACTAGGAATGAACGACAGTGAGCACTGACGATACGCAACACGAGAACGAACCCGACCACAGCAGCGACCAGCCGGCGGCAGTCGCAGCCGCACCCGAGCATCTGCGCGAGGAGGTCGAGGAGGCCGAAGATCTGCGGCTGCCGGACTACATGCAGATCGAAGACGAGGACGCCGATGCGCGGATCGTCGCGAAGCTCAAAGCCCAGGGCGTGCGGCTGAGCCCCAAGATCCTCATCGCCCCGGCCGTGTTCTGGCCGTCCCTCATCCTCATCGTCGGCGTCGCCGCGCTCGCGATCCTGTTCCAGGACTCGACGAGCACAGTTCTCATGAACACGCAGAACTGGATCGTCGAGAACCTCGGCGGGTACTACATGCTCGTCATCGGCGCGTTCGTGTTCTTCTCGATCGGCATCGGGATCTCGCGCTTCGGCAAGATCCGGCTCGGCAACGATGATGAGAAGCCCGAGTTCGGCCTGCTGTCATGGTTTTCGATGCTCTTCGCCGCTGGCATGGGCATCGGCCTGGTGTTCTACGGCGTCGGCGAACCGCTGACCTATGCGACCACCAGCCCCAAGCCGGGCTGGCCGACCGGCGGAGTCGAGCAGCAGCACCTTGCGATGGCGCAGACCTTCATCCACTGGGGCCTGCACCCGTGGTCGATCTACGCCGTCATCGGCCTCGCCTTGGCCTATGCAATCCACCGCCGCGGCCGCCCGGTGTCGATCCGCTGGGCACTCGAACCGCTCTTCGGCGACCGGGTGCGCGGCTGGGTCGGTGACGTCATCGACGTCATCGCGGTCTGCGGCACCGTCTTCGGCATCGCCACCTCGCTCGGCCTGGGCGTGCAGCAGATCTCCTCGGGCCTGGCCGAGATCGGCGTCATCAGCGACTTCGACGAGACCTTCCTCGTCATCCTCATCACCTGCATCACCTTCCTCGCGACCCTGTCGGTGGTCTCGGGAGTGGGCGCAGGCATCAAGTGGCTGTCGAACATCAACCTCTCGGTCGCCGGCCTGCTGCTCATCGCAGTCCTCATCTTCGGCCCGACGCTGTTCCTGTTCCAGAACTTCATCGAATCGCTCGGCATCTACCTGGCGAACTTCTTCAACCTCACCTTCGACGCCGCTGCCTTCACCGGCGCCGAGGGCGCAGAGTGGAACGCCGGCTGGACGATCTTCTATTGGGGCTGGTGGATCTCCTGGGCACCGTTCGTCGGCGTGTTCATCGCCCGCATCTCCCGCGGACGCACGGTGCGTGAGTTCATCGCCGGTGTGCTCATCGTCCCGACCCTCGTCGGCTTCTTCTGGTTCGCGGTGCTCGGCGGCACCGGCCTCCACCAGCAGCTGTTCGGCGACGCGGAGCTCGTCGACCCGGCCGAAGGCGTCGTCGCCGAGCGTGCGCTGTTCGACATGCTCTCCGGTCTGCCGGTGGGTGCGGTCATGTCCGTCATCGCGGTCCTGCTTGTGACGGTCTTCTTCATCACCTCCTCGGACTCCGGTTCGCTCGTCGTCGACATGCTCGCCTCCGGCGGCCACCCGAACCCGCCGATGTGGTCGCGTGTCCTGTTCGCGCTGCTCGAGGGCGTCATCGCCATCGGCCTGCTGCTGGCCGGCGGCCTGGAGGCGCTGCAGGCGGCATCCTTGGCGACCGCGCTGCCTTTCAGCATCATCCTCGTGCTCATCGCAGTGGCCACCCTGCAGGCCTTCCGCAAGGAAGATGTCCGCCAGGAGGCGCTGCGGCGTGCGATCGAGAGCCGCCAGGTCTCGGAGTACCTGGCCGAGGAGTTCGACGATGTGCTCGGCGATCAGGTCGATCACCGCGTCGACAACCGGATCGACTACCGCCTGTCGGCGACGAAGAACTTCTGGGAGCGCGGCCGCGGCCGCCGCGATGCAGAAGGCGAGTCCGACGTCGCCCGCCGGGCGGGCCGGCGCGGCGAGGACGACTGACCGTCCAGCACAGCTGACGGCATGGACCGCTGACTGTTCAGACCGCCGCTCCCGAGGCGCAGGCCCGGTGACGCTGCCCCGCACAGTTCCGACTGTGCGGGGCAGCGTTCAATCACGCCTCGGGCGGTTCGTTCACACCTCGGGTGCGGCGCTCCGGGTGGTTCGTTCACACCTCGGGTGCGGCGTTCCGGTGCTCCTCCATCGCATCGAGCAGCCAGGTCACGACGCAGTCGGCGAAGGAGGACCGCGGCAGCAGCCGCCATGTCTGCTCCCCCGTCTTGTGCAGGATCACCTGGGTCTGTGCCACATTCGTCGCCACCGCCGCACCGGTCGGGAACATGCGCGGGTGCAGGTCGATCGTGGCGCTCGACTCCAGCACATCGCGGGCGGCCGGTCCGTCGAGCTCGAGGATCGTGCGGTTGGCGGAGACGTCGATGACGTGACCGGCAGCGTCACCGGCGGCGGCCATGATCGTCTCCGCCGCCTCGGCTGCGGCTGTCAGCGCAGCGCCGCTGAGCGCCGCATCGCTGAGCACCGCATCGCTGAGCACCGCGAGGAACTCATCCGGACCCAGCCAGCAGATCGTCGCCGCCTCGCTGACCGTCACCTGCTTGACGGCAGCCGGCAGCGGCCCGAGGTGAGCCTCGACGGCCGCAGCCATCGGCGAACCGGGCTCGGCGCGGATCGCGAGCATCTGCGCGAACGGGATCTCCCGCAGCCGCACGCGCTCACTCGACCCGGCCTCCATGTCGGCCCGGCGGTGGGCGGCGGGGCTCACCGGCCGCAGCCGCGGCGCTGTGCCTGGCCCGCCGGCAGCGTTCATCTCTGCTGTCATCTCAGCTCACTCCTTCGACGCCGTCGCGGCGCGTGTTCTCAGGGTCGAAGACGACCGCGTCTGCCACCTCGGCGGGGGCGAATCTGCCTCCGAAGCTCGCCACGACCGTCTCGCCGATGCGGTCGCGGCCGCCTTTGAGGAGGGCGAGCGCGAAGCTGCGGCCGATCGCCTGGGACATGTAGCTGGAGGTCACATGCCCGATCATCGGGATGGGCGCGGACGCCTCGGCCCGGCCGCGGGAGGCGACGACCGCCTCGGCGGCGGGAGCATCACCGGCAGCGATGAGCTGCGCGCCTTCCGGCAGCACGAGGTCCCGGTCGGCCGGCAGCAGGGCGACGAGGTGCTTGCGGTTGGGGTCGTGGTTGTGGGCGCGGGCGAAGGAGCGGCTGCCGACGAACTCCTTGCGCGTCGAGACCGCCCAGCCCATGCCGAGGTCGTGGGGGCTGACGGTGCCGTCGGTGTCCTGGCCGACGATCGGGAAGGCCTTCTCCGCGCGCAGCACGTGCATCGTCTCGGTGCCGTAGGGGGTGATGCCGTGTTCGGCGCCGGCGGCCTCGACGAGTTCGGCGACCGCTCGGCCGTACCAGGCGGGCACGTTGATCTCATAGGCGAGCTCGCCGGAGAAGGTGATCCGGCAGACCCGCGCCTCGATCGAGTCGCCATCCTGACCGGCAGCTCCGGTGCCGGGTGCATGCAGGCGGGCGGTGCGGAACTCCATGAACCCGAAGGCCTCCCGGCTGACATCGAGGTCGGGGAACAGCTTCGCCACGACCCTGCGCGACAACGGCCCGGCGACTGCGATCGTCGCCCACTGCTCCGTCACCGAGGTGAGGGTGACATCGAGTTCGGGCCATTCGGTCTGCGCATACTCCTCGAGGTGTTCGAGGACCGCAGCCGCGTTGCCGGTCGTCGTCGACATGAAGTAGCGGTTCTCGGCCAGGCGCAGCGACACGCCGTCGTCGATGACCATCCCATCGGCCCCGCACATGAGCCCGTAGCGGCCCTTGCCGACGGCGAGTTTGAGAAACCCGTTGGTGTACATGCGGTTGAGGAACTCCGGGGCGTCCGCGCCGCGGATCTCGATCTTGCCCAGCGTCGAGGCGTCCTGGAAGCCGACCCGCTCTCGCACGGCAGCGCATTCACGGGCGACCGCCGCATCCATGTCCTCACCGTGCTGGGCGAAGTAGCGGGCGCGCTTCCACTGGCCGACATCTTCGAACACCGCCCCGCGCTCCACCGCCCAGAAATGGGTGGGCGTCAGGCGCACCGGGTCGTAGAGCTCCCCGTGCGAGCGCCCGGCCAGGGCTGCGAAGGACACCGGCGAGTAGGGTGCGCGGAAGGTCGTGACGCCGAGCGCTCCCATCTCGGCGCCGAGCGCCTGGGCGATGACCCCGTTCGTCACGACCGAGGACAGGCGGCCCTGTTCGGCGCCGGTGGCGATCGAGGTGTAGCGCTTGATGTGCTCGACGCTGCACATGCCGGCATTGACCGCCCGGATGGCGTTGCTCACCGATTCGTCGCGCTGCAGGTCGAGGAAGCAGGTGTCGAAGGCGGCGTTGTCATCGGCCCGGTCGCTGCTCGGCAAGCGGGTCGCGCCCAGCCACACCGGCCGGATCTCCCCGCAGGCGGCGTACCGGTCAGCGTCCGTGGGCTCCGCGAGCACCGCTCCCGAGGCGCCGGCCGGGCTGCCGTGTGCACGCACCCAGGCAGTCGCTGCGGCAGCGGCCGCGCCGGCCCGGGCGCCTTCGGCCAGGCACAGCGCGGTGGCATAGGTGCCGCGCACGGCACCGGCCAGATGCTGGTCGCGCACCGGAGCGCTCGGCACGAAGCCGCTGAGCGCCTCATCCCAGTGCAGCTGTCCGCGTCGCTGCGAGTGCAGGTGCACGGTCGGTGTCCAGCCTCCTGCCATGAGCAGCAGATCGCAGCCGGTCTCCTGCTGCCCTGCAGCCGCGACCAGGGTGCCGTCGAAGGGGCCGAAGCGCACGCCGGTCACCCGGCCGTCGGTCTCGCCTGGGGCTGCAAGGTCGCCAACGGCGCCGCCTGCGTCCGCCAGCGAGGCGGTGACCGCGCACCCGCGGTGCACGGTGTTCCCGGCCGCTTCGACCGCCTCGGCGGCGGCAGGTGCGGTCCGAGAATCGATGACCGTCACCTCGGCGCCGGCCTGCGAGAGTGCCAGGGCGAGGCCGTAGGGCGCATCATTGGTCGTGGCGATGACGATCTGCCGGCCGGGCAGGATGCCATAGCGGTGCAGCCAGCTCGCCGCCGCCGAGGCGAGCATGATGCCGGGCCGGTCGTTGTCGGCGAAGACGAGCGGGCGCTCCAGCGCACCGGTGGCGAGCACCAGCTGATCAGCGGTGATGTGCCACAGCCGCTGCCTGGAGATGCCCGGGTGCGGTTCGCGCAGGTGGTCGCGGCGGGACTCGACGGCGGCGAGGTAGTTCGAGTCGAAGGATCCGGCGACCATGGTGCGCAGCAGGATCCGGCATTCCGGGGCGGCGTCGAGTTCGTCGCGCACCTCGGCGATCCACTCCGCTGCCGGCTGACCTTCGATCGTCTCCTGCGAGGCGAGTGCGCGGCCGCCGAGGCGGAAGTCCTGTTCGGCCAGGATCACCCGCGCTCCTGTGCGCACCGCTTCCCGCGCGGCGGCGAGTCCGGCCGGGCCGGCGCCGACGATGAGCACATCGGTGAAGGTGTTGCGCTTGTCGTAGCGGGCCATGGTGCGCGCCCCCGGATCGGCGGGCTCGCCGGGCTGCGGGGCGTCGAGCAGCCGGCCCAGACCGGTGAGCGTCCGGGCGGTGATGCCCGGGGCGAGCTCGACCATGGTGGCCTGACGCATCGTCTCGGTCGCCCCGTCGATTCTCGTCTCGACGAAGGCATTGGGTTCGGCGGTGCCGCAGGCGATGATGCCGCGCGGGCGGGACCGGTACAGCGAGTCGCCGCAGCGCAGCCGGCCGTTGGCGATGAGAGCCGAGGCGAGAGTGTCGCCGGCGACACCGGTGAGCGTCTCGCCGTCGAGTTCGAAGGTGATCGGGGCATCCGGGTCGATGCCGGTCGCCGGCAGGCGGGGGTCGCAGGTCACGGCTGGTCCTCCTTTCGGGGGCTGTGGGCGACGCCTCGAGGGCTGCGGTCGTCCTCCCGGGCGTTCTCCGTGCCCGAGGTGCCGACCGCCTCGGGTGCGGTGGTGAACTCATTGCTCAGGGTGTCGCGGGTGATGGTGAGCCATCTGCGGCAGCCGGCGGTGTGCACCCAGCGTTCGCGGAACTGACCGCGGGGGTTGTCGCGGTAGAAGAGGAAGCGGCCCCACTCGGCGTCGGTCAGCTCGGCAGCATCGGCCGGGTAGGCGATATCGGCTTGGCCGCCGTAGTGGAACTCGGTCTCCATCCTGGGCCCGCAGTGGGGACATTCGATGATGAGCATGAGATCTCCTGAAGTCTGGACGCCGGTCAGTGGGCGACGCCGGCGGCACCGTGTTCGTCGACGAGTGCGCCGGTGGTGAAGCGCTCGAGGCTGAAGGGAGCGGCGAGCGGGTGCGGCTGGCCGGTGGCGATCGTGTGGGCGTAGACGAAGCCGGCGCCGGGGGTGGCTTTGAAGCCGCCGGTGCCCCAGCCGCAGTTGACGTAGAGCTGCTCGACAGGGCTCAGGCCCACGACCGGGGAGGCGTCCACCGTGACGTCGACATTGCCGCCCCAGGCGCGCAGCAGGTGGGCGCGGGCGAAGATGGGGAACAGCTCGACGGCGGCCGCCATCTGGCGTTCGATGACGTGGAAGGAGCCGCGCTGACCGTAGCCGTTGTAGGCATCGACTCCGGCTCCCATGACGAGTTCGCCCTTCTGCGCCTGGGAGACGTAGACGTGGACGTGGTTGCTCATGACGACATTGGGGTGGGCGATCTCGTGCAGCTCGGACACGAGCGCCTGCAGCGGCCGGGTCTGGATGGGCAGGCGGAAGCCGGCCAGCTCGGCCAGGGTCGAGGAGCTGCCGGCCGCAGCCAGTGCGACGGACGCAGCGCCGATCCGGCCCCGGCTCGTGTGCACGCCGGTGACGCGGCCGTGGTCGATGTCGAAGCCGGTGACCTCGCAGTTCTGGATGATGTCGACGCCCAGCTCCGAGGCCCGGCGGGCGAAGGCCCAGGCGACCCAGTCATGCTTGGCGATGCCGCCTCGGGCCTGGTAGGTGGCGCCGAGCACCGGGTAGCGCAGGTTGTCGTCGATGTTGATGATGGGGCACAGTTCCTTCACCTGCGCCGGTTCGACCCATTCGGCGTCGATGCCGGCGAGGCGGTTGGCTTCGACGCGGCGCACGGAATCGCGCACCTCCTGCAGGGTGTGGGCGAGGTTGAGGACGCCGCGCTGGTCGAAGAAGACGTCGTAGCCGAGTTCGCCCTCCAGGCCCTCCCACAGCTGCATCGAGTGCTCGTAGATCGCCGCTGATTCGTCCCACAGGTAGTTCGAGCGGATGATGGCGGTGTTGCGGGCCATGTTTCCACCGGCCAGCCAGCCGCGTTCGAGGACGGCGACGTTCGTGATGCCGTGGCGGGCGGCCAGATAGTAGGCGGTCGCCAGACCGTGGCCTCCGCCGCCGACGATGACGATGTCGTAGCTGCGTTTGGGCTCCGGACTGCGCCACATGAAGTCCGGGTGTGCCGGCAGCACGCGCTGATTGTGCATGGTGCTCCTCTCCCACGCTCAGTCGCCGGGCCCGATCCACCCCTTGATCGACGACTGATATATCAATGTGGGATCACACTAGGGTATGGTGGGTATCCCGTCAAGAGACCGCGGCCCCGACGACAGGAGAGATGTCCATGCCCGATGCGAGCTCCTTGGCTGCCCAGGCCTATGCGCGGCTGTGCGATGCGCTGGTGATGCTCGACATCGGCCCTGGTGAGCCCATCCGCGAGGCGGATCTTGCAGCGGAGTTCGGGATCGGGCGGACGCCGCTGCGCGAGGCGCTCAAACGCCTGGAGAGCGAACACCTCGTCGTCTCATATCCGCGGCGCGGGACCTTCGCCAGCCAGGTGGAGATCGCCGATCTCGTCGACATCTCCGAGATGCGCATGATCCTCGAACCGCTTGCTGCCCGGCGCGCGGCCGCCTGCCAGGATCCGCAGCGGCTGGCCGAACTGGAGGCGCTGGCCGCTGAAGCCGGGGCGATCAACAGGGATGGCGCTGACGGCAGTGGAGCTGACGAGCACGGCGAGAGCGGCGGCAGCGGCGAGAGCGGCAGCGGCGGGAGCGGCGGCGGCGCAGACGAGCACAGCGCGGGCACGGGTGTCGACGCCCGGGCGCTGCTGGAGTTCGACACCCGGGTGCACCGGGCGATCTACGCAGCTGCCGGCAACCGGCATCTGACCGAGACGCTCATCCGGCTCGACAATCTCGCCACCCGCATCTGGTGCATGCTCGCGCTGCGGCTGCGCCGGGTTCCGCAGCATGTGGGCGAGCACGTCGAGCTGCTCGGCGCGATCCTCGACCACGACGGTGAGCGCGCCGCCGAACTTGCCGCCGCCCACGTCAGCCACTTCGAGACGATGGTCCGCACCGCCCTCAACGCCGGCGAGCTCTGAGGCCGGGCTTCCGGAGCCTCGGGCTCCGGAGGCAGGAACCGGGCGACAGAAGGCTGGAGCCAGGCGGCAGAAGGCTGCGCGGCAGAGGGCTGGGCGGCAGCACGGAATACTCACCGGGCCCGCGCCGTTATCGCAGGTGTACGCACTCAACCCGATGGAAGGAGCATCATGGCCCTGTCCGATAAGAAGGTTGCATTCCTGCTCACCCGCGGTGTTGAGCAGATCGAACTCACCAGCCCCCGCCAGGCCCTCGATGAGGCTGGCGCGCAGACGTTCATCGTCTCGCCGAGCGAAGGCACGCTGCAGGCGATGGAGGGCGACTGGGAGCACGCCGATGTCTACGACGTCGACGTCCCCGTCACCGAAGCCGCCGCCGACTACGACATGCTCGTGCTGCCCGGCGGCACACTCAACGCCGACTCGCTGCGGCTGAACGAGGATGCCTGCAGGCTCGTCGAGGATTTCTTCGCCGCCGACAAGCCGGTCGCCGCGATCTGCCACGCCCCGTGGATCCTCGCCCAGACCGGCCTGGCCAAGGGCCGGAAGCTCACCTCATACGCTGCCGTCAAGGTCGATATGGAGAACGCCGGCGCGCAGTGGGAGGACTCCGAGCTCGTCATCGACGGCAACCTCATCACCTCGCGCAATCCGGGTGATCTTGAGGCCTTCAACAAGGCGCTCATCGACACGCTGTCGGCCTGATCCGGTGATGCCCAGGCGAGTGCTGCGACAGCAGCGCACCCGCACACACCGATCGCCCGGGTGCTGCACCATGCAGCACCCGGGCGATCGGTCATTCCCGAGGTGGAAGTCCCGTTCCCGAGGTGAAAGTCCCGTGCCCGAGGTGGGATCAGCTGCCGGAGACGGCGGCCGCGAGCTTGTTGAGCGACTCCTCGAGTTCGGCTTCGCTGACGGCGGGGAAGATCGAGGCGAGCTTCTCGTCTTCGACCTTCGACCAGTCGTAGGTGAGCGTCACCTCGGTGGAGTCGGCACTGAGCGGGCGCAGCTCGTAGAGCCACTCCCAGCCGGCCGGGTTGTCCTTGTTCTTCTCCTGCGCCGGCTGCCAGCCGACCATCTTGTCCTGGTCGAAGGCGGTGACGTGGTTGTACATCTGGTAGTCGCCGCCCATGTGCTCGGCGTGCATGTTCATGATGAATACCTCGCCGACTGCCTGGATGCGGTCGGAGGTGTCATCGGAGCGCACCATGCCCGAGCCGTCGAACTCATGGTGGCGCTCCGGCAGGCTGAGCAGATTGAAGATCTCCTTAGCCGGCGCATCGATGGTGCGGGTGACAGTGACGTTCGTTGCGTTCTCAGTCATGTCTCTCACTATGCCGCCTGCACACGGTGAGGACAAGAGGTCATGGCATGTGAATGCGCAGGACTGTCAGGATTCTCAGCCGCCGGCAAGGTGCCGGTCAGGCAGTACGGGTCAGTGTCGGCTGGTCAGGCGGTGTGGGTCAGTGTCGGCTGGTCAGGCGGTGTGAGCCAGCCGGTTGCGGTTGACGAGGGTCAGCACGGCGATGGTGTCCTCATCGGCGTCGAGCCGATGCGTCTCCTGCGGAACATCGGCAGTCTCCCCGGCGCTGAGGTCAGCTGATGTGCCCGATTGTCCGGTCAGCGTCGCAGCGCCTTCATGGATCGTGATGACGGCTTCGCCTGGATTGGGGTGATCCGCCAGCTGGGCGCCGGCGCGCATCGCGATGAGGATCTGCACGATGGCGGCGTTGTCCGACGCGATCCGCTGCGTCGCCAGCTTTGAGGGCGCTTCGGCGGCGCGTTCGAGGAGTTCGGTTCCGGCATCGGTGATCGAGAAGGCCATGTGCCTGAGTGTAGCTGTGCACCGCAGCGGCCGGAAGAGAAGCGGACTGCGGGCCAGTGCCTGAGGGGACGCGACCTGAGGAGATCGGAGTACCCTGCTGCTATGTCGTTTGCGATCTCGACCCCGGAGCCCTCTGACAGCCCTGACCTGCAGCTGATCCGAGGCATCGCCGCTGTGCACAACACCGGCTGGCGCGAGGCCTACGGCACCCAGCTGCCCGCGCGCTTCTATGACGACACTGCCCTCGCCCGGCGCATCGAGATGTGGACGAGGGTCCTCTCCACTCCTGATGCCTGCTTCCGCACCCGCGTGGCCGTCACCGCCGACGCAGCCGCCCAGCCGGAGGTGCTCGGCTTCGCGATCGCCGGGCCCTCACGCGATGCGGACTACGTCGGCACTGAGCTCTCAGCGATTTACGTGCGCGCTGCTCATTACGGCACCGGGGTCGGGCAGGCACTGCTCGATGCGGCCCTCGGCGGCCAGCCGGCGATGCTGTGGGTGGCTGAGGACAACCGGCGCGCCCGCGCCTTCTACACCCGCAACGGGTTCAGCCCCGATGGGCAGCGCAAGGTCGATGAGCAGCTGGGCGGGCTCGCAGAGATCCGCATGACCCGGCAACGGGGCTGATCACGGCAACCGGGCCACCGCCTCGGGAGGGGTGACCCGGCCACCACTCAGGGAACGGCAACCGGGCCACCACCTCGGGAAGGGTGACCCGGCCACCGCCTCGGGAGGGGCTCAGCGGCGCCGGTTCTTCGCCAGGTTCACCCGCATGAGCATGAGCAGGGCCAGCGCTCCGGCGAGCACCACGATGATGCCGACGGCGATGCCGACCCACAGCAGCACGGTCTTGAGCGTCGAGGAGCCGCCATCGGAGCCGCCGTCGTCGCTGGCCTCGTCCTCACTGTCGTCACCGGCGCCGGCGGCGCCGGGACCGCTGATCGGGTCGCCGACGACGTCCCAGCTGATCGTGTACTCCCCTGGCGTGCCGTAGGCGTCGCCGTGGATATCGGAGTAGCTGAAGGCGAAGTAGTAGAAGCCGTCGAAGCTCGACCGCGAGGTGAGGAACTTCGGGTCGTCTTCGTCTTCGAAGTTGCGCGGGTTGACCGGCACCGCGGAGTTGAGCGCGAGCGATGTCGCCTCACGCCGGGAGGAGTAGGCATGACCCGTATCGCCGTAGACGTACTCCGCACCGGCGAAGTCGTGGGCGCCGTCCTCACCCGGGCGCACCGACTGCACCTCCTGGCGCAGCGGGTTGAGCATCCAGAGGTTCGGGCTGCCGGTCAGCCGCGCGTCCTGTCCGGGGACCTCGAAATCGGCGCGCACGCGGATCTGCTGTCCGTACTTGACCGGCACCTTGAAATACTGGACCTCGCCGACATTGATCTTCGAGGTCACCGCCGGATCCGTAAGCTCCGGCGCGGTGCCGAAGGAGGTCCCGCCGCTGAGCGCGGTCGCCTGGTCACCGGGCTCCGGCAGGAAGTCGAGCTGCTCCGGAGCGGTCAGAGGATCCGGGAAGTCATCGGCGTTCGTCTGCGGCTGGACGACGAGGTTGAGCTCCAGTGGGAAGGGGGTGTCCTTCGTCTGCTCGCTGCCGCCGGTGCGCTCGACGGTGACGATGTAGTCCCCTGCCGAGGTGAAGCACGCCGAACCCTCGGAGAAGCCGTTGTCCGGGCCGATGGGGCCGGTGTCGACGGAGGCGGTCGGCGGCAGATCGCCGAGGTTCATCGCACTGGCCAGCGTCGTGTCGCTGCGCCTGCAGTTCTCCTCCTCCGCAGCGCTGACGACCAGGTTCACCGCATCATGATCCACCTGTCCGGAATCCGACCACGGCTGGACCATCGTCGCTGAGAGCAGTCCGCGCTCGCCCTCGCCGAGGTGGAACTTGTAGCTGCGCATACCGGTCGACTCGGTGATCTTGCCGGTGGCCGAGAGCAGGCTGTCGAGGTACTGGCCGGGCTGGATGTCGACGGCGGACTCGCGGTCCTCACCGCCGGTGATCGGCGTGCCTTGGGTCTCATAGCCGGTGAGCGCGGCACGTGCGGCAGCCCGCATCGAGGACTCCAGGCTCTTGGTGTCCTGGGCATCGGCATAGGTGCCCTGCGTCTCATCGGCGATGCAGGTGAGCTCCTTGCGCGCCTGCTCATCGACGCGCAGGCCGACGGTGTGGATCTTGAGGTCGATGCCGTCCTTGACGAGCTCCTTGGCCACATCGCACGGCGGCGGTGGGGCGCAGGTGTCCTCACCTTCGGAGAGCAGCACGATGCCGCCGGAGCCCTCGCCGGGCAGCTCCTCGGCGGCCTTCTTCAGCGCTTCACCGATCGGGGTGTAGCCGGAGGCCTTGATGGAGTCGACCTGCTTCTTCAGCCCGTCGTGGTCGATCGGCTCGACGGCGGAGAGCACTTCGATGTCCTTGCAGCCTGCGTCCTTCTCCGCATCGGAGCTGCCGGTGTTCATGCCGTAGGCGGTCAGGCCCACCTGCGCATTGTCGTTGAAGCTGTCGATGACGGTGTGAGCGGCTTCCTTGGCCGCCTCCATCCGGGTGGTGCCGTCCTCATCGACGTCGGCGGCCTCCATCGAGCCCGAGGCGTCCATGATGATCATGACCGGCTGGGTCGTGGCCTCGCCTGAGTCGCCGCCGTCCTGAGAGCCGCCGGAACCGCCGTTCTGGGTGGCGCCGTTGTCCTGGGTGGCGCCCGAGGCGGTGAGGTCGGTGGCGCCCGAGGCGGTGAGATCGGCGGCGCTGGCCGCGACCGCCTCGGCTGCGGTGACCTCGGCGGCGTCGGTGGCGCTCGCCTCGGCCGCACCGCCGGCGATCGGAAAGCTCAGGGTCAGGGCACACGCGGTCAGCACCGTGGCGATGCGTTTGGGAAGTCTCATCAGTCGTCCTTCATCATCACTGAGTGGATCTGCCGATCTCGGCGGCGTCCTGCCGATCCGCGGCGAGCGCAGCGGCCAGCGGGCAGCCCGGTTCCGTGTCAATGTACCTTGCCGAGGCGCCGTTGAGGGTGACGAGAGGATGCATTCATGTGTCAATCTCGTGACACTCGGCCCGGTTCCTCGCATTCACCGCCGTGCTGGGGTTCAATGCCGGTTGAGAACGCCATCGCGGAAGGGCTTCCCCCTTTTGACTTCGCGTCAGCGACTTGCAGCGCTTGCTGCATGCACGACTGTCGGCCTGGGCGCACTTGCCGTCGCCCCAGCTGCCGCCCACACCCTGTTCCAGGAGCAGAGCCTGGTCTCTGCCGTTCCTGCCGGCTATTCCGGATCCGGTGTCAGCGCCGCCTCGCCGCTCGGCGCCGCGGGCGCAGCCGAGTCCGCGCAGGCGGGCGGTGGCACCCAGCCGGAGCTCGGCGATGCCGGTGAGCGCGTGGATCCGCAAGGGCCGCGAGGCGGAGAACTATCCCGAGGACAAGATCGTCTTCCTCACCTTCGATGACGGACCGACCGCGCAGACCTCGAAGAATCTGCAGGTGCTCAGCGACCACGGAGTGCATGCGGCGTTCTTCCAGGTGGGCAAGCTCATCGACGACTCGACCGCGCCGATCGTGCATGAGGTCATCGACCAGGGCAGCGCCGTTGCGCTGCATTCGCAGTCGCACAGCTACGACCACCTGTATCCGGGTCGCAGCGCCTCGGCGGAGCGGATCGCCAGCGACTATGACGAGGTGCTCGCGGCCGTGCGCGGAGTGCTCGGCGAGGACTATGCGTCCGGTGCCTACCGCTATCCCGGCGGGCACATGTCGTGGAAGAACATGGACGCCGCCGATGCCGCACTGGCCGAGCGCGGAGCCGCGTGGATCGACTGGACTGCGCTCAACGGCGGTGCCGAACCGGCCAGCCGGCGGCCTGCCGATGTGGCAGGACAGCTGGCGCGGGTGAAGGAGACCTCGCACTCGGCGACGAACCCGAACGTCGAGGTCGTACTCATGCACGATGCCAAGAACAAGAAGCTGACGACCGGGGCGCTGCCGGAGATCATCAAGCACTACAAGGACGCCGGCTACCGGTTCGGCGTCCTCGGCTGAGCCGCGCGGCTGCGGGCGTAGACTGCGGGCATGCGCTTCACTGCCCTTTCCTGCCGACTCATCGTCCCGGCCATCTGGCTGGGTCTCATCATCGCGATCGATCTCATCGAGGCGCCGCTGAAGTTCCAGGCTCCCGGGATCACGATCCCGCTCGGCCTGGGCATCGGCCGGCTCGTATTCACCGCGATGAACATCGTCGAAGGGGTGCTCGCCGTCGTGCTCATCGCCGCGGTCGCTGCGACCCGGCAGCTGCGGCCGGCCTGGGGCCTCGTCGGGGCGATCGCCGGGCTCTACATCGTCAAGGTCGCGTTCGTGCGCCCCATCCTCAACACCCGGACCGAGGCGGTGCTCAACGGCACGGCTGCCGCCGGCAGCTCGGTGCACCTCGTCTACATCGCCGTCGATGCGGTGCTGTTCTGTGTGCTCGCCTTCTACACGTTCCGGCAGGCGCGCACGCTCATCGTGCCGGCCCACATGATAGCCGCTGGTCTGGGAACGGCGGGCAGCCGGAGCTGAGGCGCGCGGCGGGCGAGAGCGTCGGCGGGAGCTGAGGGATCATATACGATCCCCTTGATTCGGCAGGTTCCCCCACGTAGCATCGAGAGACACTCGTCACATTTCCAGGCATCGCGATGCGGACGATGCGGAAAGGGATAGGTGCAACGTGGCATCCACGGCAACGCCACCCCTGGCCTCCCCCACCGGCTCGCGCACCCGGGACACGCACAGCGCGCCCGTCGACCTGCGGACATGGACCGCCTCCATCAGCCGCGCGGTCGTCCCACTCGATATCGAAGCCACCGGCGGCGTCGAGTTCGTCGGCCAGCTGCAGCAGACCACCGTTGAGGAGGTCGCCCTCTTCGAGCTGGCCACCACCCCGCACATCGTCCACCGCACCGCCGCCCATATCTCGGATGAGAATGCCCGCTTCTACAAGATCAGCCTGCAGCTGTCCGGCTCGGCGATCCTCGAACAGGACGGCAGGACCGCAACGCTGGGCCCCGGCGATCTGGCGATCTACGACACGCACCGGCCCTACCGGCTGCACTTCCCACAGCCGAACCGCGCACTCGTCGTCCTGTTCCCCCATGAGCTCAGCGACCTTCCCCCGGATGCGGTCGCGAAGGTCACGGCGACGGCCTTCGCCCATGACGACGGCCTCGGGCGGATCATCAACCCGTTCTTCCGGGAGCTGGCGTGCAATATGGATCAGCTGGCCGGCAATCACGCTGGCAGGCTCGTCCATTCCGCGCTCGACCTGCTCATGACGATGCTCTCGCAGGAGCTGCACCGGCAGAACGGCACCGTCGGCGATCCGGCCCGCAGCCTCGCGCAGGAGGTGCGGGAGTACATCATCGCCCGACTCGGCGATGAGGATCTGACCCCGGCGGCGATCGCCAAGGCGCACTACATCTCGCTGCGCCACCTCTACTCGATCTTCTCCAATCAGGAGACGACCGTCTCCGCCTGGATCCGCAGCCGCCGGCTGGAGCACATCCGGCGCGATCTGACCGACCCGCTGCTGGCCGACCAGACGGTGCTGGCCATCGCCTCGCGCTGGGGGCTGCGTGATGCCTCGCACTTCAGCCGGATCTTCAAGGCCGAGTTCGGCAGCTCACCCACCGCCTACCGGCGCGCTCACCTGGCGCCGCTGTCCCAGGCGAGCTGAGGCTGCTGTCCCGGGCGAGCTGAGGCCAGCCGCCCAGCCCAGCTGAGGATGCCCAGCTGAGACCGTCCGCTCGCCGCAGTGCGCACAGATCGACCAGCAGCGTGCACCCAGGGGCTAGACATGCCCCGCCGGCCTGCCGATGCTGGATCATGCAGACATGTCACTTTAGGAGGACTCATGACCACTGCAGCAGCCCCCGGATCCGGCCTGCTTGAGCGCATCGTTACGCCGACAGGCGGCCAGCCCATCCACGACCCGGCAACCGGTGAGTTCATCGGCCACGCACCCACCGCCTCGGCGGCGGATCTCGACACCGCTGTCGCAGCCGCCCAGGCGGCGCAGAAGAGCTGGGCCGCCACGCCGGATGCCGAGCGCTCAGCCCTGCTGCACAAGGCCGCCGACGCCGTCGAAGCCCACGCCGAGGAGCTCGCGCAGCTGCTCTCGCGCGAACAGGGCAAGCCGCTCAACGGACCCAACGCCCGGTTCGAGGTCGGTGCCTGCGCCGCCTGGCTGCGGGCGAACGCCGACTTCCCGATCGAGCCCGAGGTCGTCATCGACGACGGCGAGACCTACGCCGAGGTGCGCTATCAGCCGCTCGGCGTCGTCGGTGCGATCGGACCGTGGAACTGGCCGATGATGATCTCGGTGTGGCAGCTGGCCCCGAGCCTGCGGATGGGCAACACCGTCGTCATCAAGCCGAGCGAGTACACGCCGCTGAGCGTGCTCGCCCTCGTCGAGGTGCTCAACTCGGCCCTGCCTGCGGATGTGCTCATCCCGGTGTGCGGCGGCGGGGAGCTCGGCGATCAGCTCACCCGGCACCCGGACATCGCGAAGATCATGTTCACCGGTTCGACCTCGACCGGCAAGGCGATCATCAAGGCAGCCAGCGACACGATGAAGCGGATGACGATGGAGCTCGGCGGCAATGACGCCGGCATCGTCCTCGACGACGTCGATCCGGCGGCGATCGCCGAGGGGCTGTTCTGGGGTGCGTTCATCAACACCGGCCAGACCTGTGCTGCCCTCAAGCGCCTGTATGTGCCGCGCTCGATCTACCGCGAGGTCTGCGATGCCCTCGTCGGCGTGGCTGAGGCGATGCCGATGGGTGTGGGGCTGGAGGAGGACAATGTCCTCGGCCCGCTGCAGAACGCCGCCCAGCGCGATATCGTCGCCCGTCTCGTCGACTCTGCACGCAACGCCGGGGCCACGATCCTCACCGGCGGTGAGCACGACGCCGAGGCGCCGGGATACTTCTACCCGATCACGCTCGTTGCCGATATCGACCCGGACAACCCGCTCGTCACCGAGGAGCAGTTCGGTCCGGCGCTGCCGATCATCGCCTATGACGATCTCGAGCAGGCCATCGAGTGGGCCAACAGCCTCGATGCGGGCCTCGGCTCCTCGGTGTGGTCGGCTGACCGCGCGCGGGCCCTCGACGTCGCTGCGCGCCTGGAAGCCGGCACCACCTGGATCAATAAGCACGGTGCGGTGGATCCGCGGATGCCCTTCGGCGGTGCGAAGGAGTCCGGTTTCGGCCTGGAGTTCGGCGTCGCCGGGCTCAAGGAAGTCGCGCAACCGCATGTTGTGACGTACTGATGCGGTGACCCCGGCGCGGCCCGGGGCTCTGCGCTGCTGAGCTCAGCAGCTCCGGCCGCGGGAGCCAACAGCACGAAGGCGCCCACCAGCTGGTGGGCGCCTTCTGCATGCCGGACCCGAGGTGGTTGGGGCCGCTGTTCTCTCAGCCGATGTTCGCCTCGGCGAGAGTCGTGTAGATGTCCGGACGCTGGGACTTGAGGTACTGACCCCAGATGAGCCCGACGACCCCGGACCCGACCATCGCAGCCGGCAGGATCCATGCCAGCGGCGAGCCTTCCGCCTCGATCATGACGTCGAAGTTGACCATGATGAGCAGGAAGATGACGCCGAGGCCGATCGTGGCGATGACCGGCGCCCAGATCCGCACGAACGCCGGATGGGATCCGGCACAGGTGCGGAAGTAGCCGATGACCGCCAGCGAGGTGAGGCACAGCAGCAGCACCATGCCGAAGGCGGCCGTGTTCGTCAGCCAGGTGAACATCGTCAGCACCGGGAACAGCGGCCCGAGCTCTGAGCCTGCGCCAGCGATCGCGAAGATGACGATGAACACGACAGCCAGTGCGGTCTGCGTCAGCGAGCCGGCGACCGGCGCCTGCGCGCGCGTTCCGGTCCGGCCCAGCCATGACGGCAGCACTCGCGCTCGGCCGAGGGAGAAGAAGTACCGCGCGGCAGCATTGTGGAATGCCAGAAGGGCGGCGAAGATGCTCGTGACGAACAGAATGAAGGCAAGATCGGAGAAGATCGCCGGCACATAGTCGCTCAGGAACGCGAACATCAGATCGGGTCCGAGCTCTTGGGAGCCTGCGACGATCTGGCTGGGGCCGACTCCCATGGCGAAGGCCCATGCGGAGAGCGCATAGAACCCGCCGATGATCGCCACGGCGATGAACGTCGCCTTCGAGACCGAACGCTGCGGGTCCTTCGTCTCCTCGCTGTAGATCGCACCGGATTCGAAGCCCATGAACGCAGCGATGCCGAAAGCGAGCAGCGTTCCGAGGCTGCCCGTCAGCCAGTTCTGCGGCAGGAAGGGATCAGCACTCAGGCCTTCGGGAGCCACTGCCAGCGAGATGAGGCTGACGATGATGACGACGAGGAACTCCAGGGACACGATGACCGCCAGCACACCGGCTGAGAGGTCGATCTTGCGCACTCCGAGCACTGCGACGATGACGAGTGCGATGAGAGCGCACACCCACCACGGCACCGCGGTGCCGAGCTTGTCGTTGATGAACGAGGCGGTGACGAAGCCGAAGATTCCGTACAGGCCGATCTGCATCGCGTTGTAGGCCGTCATCGCGAGGAACGAGGCCCCGACGCCCATGCGGGTGCCGATGCCGGTTGAGATGTAGGCGTAGAACGCGCCGGCGTTCTGCACGAACGAGCTCATCCGGCCGTAGCCGATGGCGAAGAAGATGAGCACGCCACCGAGCACGAGGTAGCCGACCGGGACGCCGAGTTCGCCGGTGACAGCGAAGCTCGTCGTGGCGCCGCCGGCGATGACGGTCAGCGGTGCGGATGCCGCGATGATGAGGAAGACGAGTTCCTTCACACCGAGGGTCCGGGCGGCCAGGTGGGCGTCGGCTCCCGGAACCGAGGCGGCAGCGCCCGTGTTTGCGCCGGTTTCCGGGGCGGTCTGCGGGCTCATGCTGTCATCCCATCTGCCGCGGCAGCAGCGCCTGCCGCTGTCTCTCTGTGCACGCGACGGGCTGTGGTGATGCCGGATTCGATCGCACCGTCGACGACGACGCCGTTCCAGCCCTTGGCATAGTGGCTCTTCGTAATTAAGGGTGTGGATCAGTGATTCCAGGACACGGCGTGGCGCTGCCCGGATAGACGTCGAGGTGGGACTGCTGAAGGTTTGGTTGACTCTGGGGTTTATGCCGTCAGGGCGACGGCCTTGTGGTGAACCAGTTCGTATTCAACCGGGGTCAGTTTACCCAGACGGCGCTGCCAGCGCTTCCCCGGAAACATTTGTGGGGTGGGACCGCATTGCGATCCCACCCCACAAGCTATACCGATACGTTACCGGTCAGGCGATTAGTTCTCCTCGCCTGCGCGGCGACGACAGGTGAACGCGAGGCCGAGGCCCGCTGCGATCATCGCGGCCGCAATACCAACCACACCAGTAACCTGTGCACCCGTCCGAGGGAGTTCACCGTCCCGGATGACCTTCTTGCCAGTGTCGCCAGGGGTCGGCTTTTCAACGACGACCGTCACGCGGTCGATCTCGTTGCCGTCCTTATCCTTGACAATGACGACGACCTTGTCACCAGGCTTGGCATCCTTATCGATGTCGACAATCAGGTTGCCGTCCTTGTCGATTTCAGCCTTGCCCGGGCCTTCCGTCTCAACGGTGCTGCCGCCCGGAACCGGACCGCCATCGTTCGGGATTTCGACCTTGTCACCAGGCTTACCCTTGTCGTCCTTCCAGTCAGGCTGCTCAGCAGGAGTGTCAGGCTCTTCAACGACGACCGTCACGCGGTCGATCTCGTTGCCGTCCTTATCCTTGACAATGACGACGACCTTGTCACCAGGCTTGGCATCCTTATCGATGTCGACAATCAGGTTGCCGTCCTTGTCGATTTCAGCCTTGCCCGGGCCTTCCGTCTCAACGGTGCTGCCGCCCGGAACCGGACCGCCATCGTTCGGGATTTCGACCTTGTCACCAGGCTTACCCTTGTCGTCCTTCCAGTCAGGCTGCTCAGCAGGAGTGTCAGGCTCTTCAACCGTGATGGTGACGTCGACGTTGTCCTTCGAACCATCCGGGTAGGTCACCTCAACCGGAACGGTGATCTTGTCACCAGGCTTAGCGTCCTCAGGGATGGTAACGGTGATCTCACCAGTGTTCTCATCGATGGTCACACCATCAGGCGCGTTCTCACCAGGGGTGAACGTGGTGCCGTCAGGAGCAGTGGTCGGGTTGCCGTCCTTGTCCTTGAACTCAGGAGCGGGAACCGTCACATCCTCACCAGGCTTACCCGAACCATCCTCGTAACCAGGCTCGTAGATGGTGTTCTGGTTCGGAACCTTCGGGTTGCTGTCGTCTTCATCCGGGATGCCGTCGCCGTCATCGTCCGGGTCCGTGACGTCAGGCTCACCGTCACCATCGGTGTCCAGCTTGAAGTTCGCATCCGTCTTATCGGTGCTGCCATCCGGGTAGGTCACCGTAACAGGAACATCGAACTCCTCAACGGTGTCCTTGTTCAGCTTCGACTTGTCCGGGAACGTAACGGTGATCTCACCGGTGTTCTCATCGATCTTTACCTCATAGCCCTCAGGAGCCGTGAAGTCATCAGAAATCGAGAACTTCGAACCATCAGGAACCTCGGTGTCCTTACCGTCCTTGTCAGTGAAGGTCGGAGTCGACTTGGTTTCCTCACCAGGAACAACAAATTTGCCCTCATACGCAGGCTCGTAGTCGTCTGCATCCTTCGTCACCAGAACGCTCCATGCGGAAACGGCGCTGTCGCCGGAAACCAGGACCACGTTGAAGAAGTCGCCCTTCTTGGCGTCTTCCGGGATGTCGAAGGTGCACGCTGCGACCTGAGCCTTGATGCCCTGAGACTGGTCGAGTTCGCAAACCTTGAGGAGATTGCCCTTCGGGCCGTGCCACTCAACCTTCGACGACAGCGTCGACAGGTCGCCGTTGAACTCCGGGGTCACCGTGGTGCCCGGAGCCGCTGGCTTGTCGGTTGCGTTGTAGTCAGCAGTGATCGACACCGGTGTGTAAGGCATCAGGGCGTAGTGGACGTTGTACAGCGAGTTGACTGGCTTGCCGTACCGCGGCGTGTTAATATCCTCAACCCGCGACGTCACTGTTTGGTTCTCAGCAGGAATAGCTGCCGGCCGGAAATTACCGCCACCATCGAAGCGCTGGAAGATCGGGGTGAGGAAGCCTGTGTAGCCGTTTTGAACCACACCATCCTTGTTTTCCACCCATACGAAGACGTGGTCCGGATTGAGGAAGTCCTCACGGGTCTGGTTCTGGTCGGTGTATTCCCCGAATCGCAGCGAGTAGTAGCCTTCGGCATCAGTCTTGCCGTGGACAGTCTTGAGGATATACTCGGGGTGGTCCTCAAGCATCTTTTTGGTGGCCTCGGCCAGCTTGCTCGGATCACCCTTGAACTGTTCGTGCAGCTTCTGGTTAGCAGCAGCACCGTCCTTAGTCAGGGTGGATGCGTAGACGGTGTAACCGTCAGCCGCTTCGTCAATCCCGTTCTTTGACGGGCCAGTAGCAACAATGCCCCTGTCCGGGCCACCGGTTTCCAGCCAGACGCGGCCAGAAAGGACATTCGATTCACGAAGCTGGGTAGCCGCGTTGCTGATCGGACCTTCAGGGTCCTCAACGAGCTTGTCGCCTTTGGCTGCCATCCAGCTAGTTTCGTGGTTCGGCGGAACTTCCTGATAGAACGCAGCCATCAGCTGAATGTTGCCGCCAGCTACACCGACGGAACCAAGCGGAGCTTCAACCAGACCGTTGAAGGAACCAGGGACGAAACCGTTGGCCTGACGGAACATGACAACCTTGTTGCCACGCTCGTTAGTGAATGGTTCAACCCAGATACGGTGTTCCTGGTCGGTGCGTGCCGACCAGGTGTGCTCGTTACCGAGCTTATCGGTCCAGGTAATGCCCTTGTCACCCGTGCCGAACGCAAACGTGCCCTGGCCACCGTTACCGCCGAAAACGTTCGGCAGGGTGTGGGTCTTCGCGCTGAAGATCGGCGAATACGAACCGTCCTTATCACGGAACTGCGCATATACCGTGATGCCGTCCAGCTTGACGTTGCCGTTGTCGTAGGCAGCACCCGGGTTACCACCAGGCGTAGCCATGTACACGTGGCCCGAGATCAGACCTTTACCAGCACCGTGAGCGTCGGTCAGGTTAGCTGCCTTCGTGACACGACCGCTGGCGATCATGTCGGCGTCGATAATCTGGTCAGGAGCGTTCACCGGCGCCTGAGCCAGCTGGTCGACAGCAGTCTGTGCCATCTGCGCAGCGGCAGCCTGATCCACCAAACTCGGGGCGATCCAGCTCGGCGCCAGAGTCGTAGCCAGTGCTAGCGCCAGGGCAGCCGACCCAACACGCACGGGCCGGCATTGCAGCAGCCTGGACGATTCTTTCTTAGCCATGAGATGGAGATCCTCTCGTTATTTTCCATGGAGGGGAGCGAGAGCTAGCGCTGAATTCGCGAAGAGCGTGACCGGGCCAAGAAACGGTAGCACGGAGGCGACCTTGACTTTCAGCTGATCATGGCAACACTCAGAGAAAACTCTCAAGATATAGCCTAGATGATTGATTCCAAGGGTTCAGTGGTCGTACGCGGTCAGTGACCGGAGTACCGGCTGTCCGGTCTTCTGGTTGTGCCAGATCGCAGTAGTCAGCGCGAG
>NZ_JBHMAU010000026.1:0-14267 GCF_042429315.1 Brevibacterium otitidis
AGTCGCTGAGATCCCGTTCACCGCGTTCTCTTCGAAGAAGAAGTCCCTGCACGCCACCGGGCGGCTGGTGGTCCGCCGCATCCCTGAGCTCAACGAGACCAAACGAACTGCTGGACAGGACCCCTTGTTCGACTTGTTCCGCTACCACGCGTTCTTCACCACCGCGGACAAAGACCGTTTCGACACTGTCGCTGTTGATCACATGCACCGCAAGCACGCGATCATCGAGCAGATCAATGCGGAACTGAAAAACGGTGCCCTGGCGCATATGCCCTCCGGAGTGTTCAACGCCAATGCCGCCTGGGTCGCGATCGCAGCGATCACTCACAACCTGCTGCGAGCCGCTGCCGGACTCGCTGGTGGGCGGATGAGCAAAGTGCGCGCTCAGACGCTGCGCACGNACATCTGCCGAGAACCTGGCCGTGGGCGACAGAGTTCTCACGGCTCTGGCAATCAACGTTGGGGCCACCCCGGACAATGCCAGCCTGATCAACCCGCCCTTGGAAGGGGGCCCGAGACCGGAGTCATGGAGGAGACCCCGGCAAGCGAAGTGTGGAAGAGACCGGTGAAAGGCCGGGACACTACCTCCTGCCCACTCATCGCGTCCGCGCTCGAATCCGAATGAACCCCCGGACATCAAACAGATCGGTGGATCAAGGCTAAACGAATGCGCTAACTCAGGCTGCAGTTTCGTCGGTCAGCGCGGCTTGTGCTGCAGATACCGGCGCATCGGCGGGAGCCAGAATGCTGCGGCGACGAGGCCGGCCGCCAGGGGCGCTGCAAGCACCGGCAGGTAGGCCAGCATGAGCGGGGCTGACATGACGAACTGTGTCACTGCCACCGTCACTGCGACTGCCACCGTGGTGATCACCCACCCGTACGGGAGGCTGAGCCAGTAGACGATCGCTGTCACAGCGGCCACGCCGAGGGCGATCGCTGCCACCGTCAGCAGGAACTGCCAGTTCGCGAAGCGGGCAGGCGCGATGATGAGCTCCATGAGTGATGCCGCGACGATGGCGGTCCAGCTGAGCGCGGCGACGGTCACCATGCGCGGGCCGAATGTCGTGTCTGCGCATTCTTCGAACCGGACGCTGCTCATGTGGGCTCCTCCTCGTTGCCGGCAGCGGAGTCCTGCCAACGGTGATCGCTCGCCTGGGTGCAGCGAGGCTGTTCCTCTCAGGCTAGTGCCTTATGAGGCGAAGACCGTGGATTGCCACTCTGCGGTCCGCCTCGTCTCGAATCTGCGCCGGGTCCTGAATGCAGACCCGGAAGAATGCCGAACTGGAAGCGCCGTCCCGATAGTCCGCGACATTCTCACTATCAACATATCGCCATACTTCTCTGCTTGAAAAACTTGAAGATTCCTCTTGACATTCACTGAATGAGGAAATATAGTTCTTTGTGATCGCCCGGCGATCATGTATTGCACAACCCTCATGAAAAGAGAATAGCTATGAAGAAGTCATCCCTCATTGCGGCTTCTGTTGCCAGCGGACTTGTTCTCGGTGGCGCCGGCCTGTCTCCCGCCGTCGCTGCACCCGCATCCGCTGATGCCGGCCCGTCGCTGACCGGCGAGGCTCAGCCTGCTGATGTCTTCGGCGATATCACCGCCGAGCAGTGGCAGGAGATCGCCGCCACGGCAGAGGCCGATGGCGACGCCGTCAGTGCAGAGGCTGCCCGTGATGCTGCGCAGATCGCTGCCGCCGAGCCGGCTGCTGCCGATTCCGATGCCTATGAAACCCAGGGCTGGGGTGTCATCGCCAAGATGGCGGTCAAGGCCGCCCTGAAGTACGGCAAGGCCTTCCTGCCCGACTACATTCAGCCGATCGCCGATCAGCTCTACGACCTCATCGACAAGATGGGTGACCCGACCGAAGAGGAGTTCGTCGAACTGCTCATCGAACAGGGCATTGAGGCCGACCACGCCCGTCTCATCTCGAAGTGGGTGCACGCCTTCATCTGATCGACCGCAATCGACGTTCTTTCACCGACGGTCCTCGGTCTTTCACCGCTGTGCCCCGGGAGCTCCTGCTTCCGGGGCACAGTCGATACGGCGGCCCGGGAGGGAGCGCGCCGAGTGCCATTGCGTCATGAGCACCGGGCCGGCGCTCATGACGCTGAGTCCGAGCCCGACCGACAGCGCGGCCAAGGCGAGCCAGTCGCGACGTTCCGGACGCCGACCGGCCCCTCCGCCTCGGGAGCAGTCATCAGGCGCTCACGGCCGTCCCGGATCCGGCAGGAACGGCGGTGAGCGGGGCGAAGACGGCCCGGCGCAGCGCGATGATGAAGACGATGAGTCCGGCAGTGATGAGGATGTGGCGGATGCCGGCGATCATGGCGTTGGATTCCCGGCCGAGGACGGTGAGGCTGCCGTGCCAGACCATCATCGCCACGGTGGTCAGCACGCCGGCGTTGTAGAGCCAGAAGAACGAGGAGAACAGCTTCGGGCTGTGGGAGATCGCGAAGACCTTCTCGAGGGCGAGGAAGATGAGGAACATCATGAAGCCGAGCGCCAGCAGGTGGGTGTGAGTGGCCGAGAGCTGGGTGAACTCGCCGGCGGGAAGTCGTTTGCCTTGGTGAATTCGCGGTAGTACAAGCCGGCGGCGAGCCCGAGGATGAGGTAGGTGGTCGCGGCCCTCAACAGTGCGGTCATGGGTATCCCTTCTCTGGAGAGCCTGGTGCGGGTGCAGGAGGCGTCAATTCCATCTCACCAGGATCACCGCCAGTTGGGATCATGCGGGAGGTCGAACCCGGCATCAACCGAACGGTTGATTCTCGGTCGCAGGCGGGCAGGCGCTCAGCCGCAGACGGGCAGCCAGGCAGGCGCGCAGGCGTTCAGCCGGTCACCAGGTGCGCCCCGCCGGCCGGAGCGGTGGTGCGCACGACGTCACGGACTCCGCGGGTGGCTTCGAGCAGCACGGTGAGGTCGAGGGCATGCGTCGGGTCGGCGACCAGGAACCCGACCGTCGGCCCTGAGCCGGAGACGAGCGCGGCCAGGGCTCCTGCCTGCAGCCCGGATTCCATCACATCGGCGATGCCGGGCAGCAGCTCGATCGCCGCATCGGTCATGTCGTTGTGCAGCACCCCGGCCAGCGCGTGCGGGTCGCCGGAGGTCAGCGCGGCGACGACGTCATCGGGGTCGCGCAGCGTGTCATCGGTCGCCGTTGAGGTCTCGCGGCGCAGCTCGTCGAGGGTGCGGTACACCTCGGGTGTGGACAGGGACGCCACCGAGGTGGCGAGCACCCAGTGGAATGCACCGGAGCCGGTCACGGGCACGAGTTCGTCGCCGCGGCCGGTGCCGATCGCGGTGCCGCCGGTGAGCGCAAACGGCACATCGGCGCCGAGTTCGCCGGCGATCCGGGTGAGCAGCTCTGCGTCGTCGCAACCGATGAGCTCGGCGTAGGCGACCAGCGCTGCGGCCGCGTCGGCTGACCCGCCGCCCATGCCGCCGGCCACCGGGACCTGTTTGTCGATCGTGATGGCGACCGGGATGTGCGTCTGGGTCGCCTCGGACAGTGCCGCGACGGCCTGGACGGCGAGGTTGCGGCTGTCAAGCGGGACGGTCGTGTCCGCCCTGGGGCCGGTGAGCGTCACCGCGGTCTCGGCCGCCGGGGCCAGGGTGATCGTCTCGGCTAAGTCGAGGGACTGGAAGACGCTGACGAGGTCGTGATAGCCGTCGGCCCGCTGCGGGCCGACGGAGAGGAAGACGTTGATCTTGCCGTAGGCGCGCGCGGTGACCGAGCGGGCGCCGAGCTGGGAGACTTCTGCGTTCATGCTCGGTGCTCCTCCCCCGTTCCCGAGGCGGTGGGCGCGGTTCCCGAGGCGGTGGGCGCGGTTCCCGAGGCGGTGGGCGCGGTTCCCGAGGCGGTGGGCGCGGTTCCCGAGGCGGTGGGCGCGGTTCCCGAGGCGGTGGGCGCGGTTCCCGAGGCGGTGGGCGCGGTTCCCGAGGCGGTGGGCGCGGTTCCCGAGGCGGTGGGTGCCGTGCCCGAGGCGGTGCCGGCGGCATCGGCGATGGCGATGAAGTCGGTGATCGTCAGCGTCTCCCCGCGTGCCCGCGGGTCGATTCCGGCGCGGGTGAGGGCCGCCTCGGCGGCGGCAGCCGAGCCAGCCCAGCCCGACAGCGCTGAGCGCAGCGTCTTGCGGCGTTGGGCGAAGGCGGCGTCGATGCAGGAGAACACGGCCTGCCGGTCGGCGGTGAAGGGCTGCCGGTGGCGGGTGATGCGCACGAGCCCGGAGTCGATGTTGGGTGCCGGCCAGAAGACGTTCTTGCCGATCGTGCCGGCGCGGGTGACCGTGCCGTACCACTGGGCTTTGACGCTGGGCACCCCGTAGGTGCGCGAGCCCGGGCCGGCAGCGAGCCGGTCGGCGACCTCGGCCTGGACCATGACGAGGACGGTCTCGATGGTGGGGAAGGTCGCGAGGAAGTGCAGCAGCACCGGCACCGCGACGTTGTAGGGCAGGTTCGCCACGAGTGCCTGCGGGCCGGGGGCTGCGCTGCCGGCGGCCTCGGGCAGTGCGGTGACGTGCAGGGCATCAGCGGTGACGAGGGCGAAATCGGCATCAGCAGCATGGTGGGTGCTGACGGTCTGCGGCAGGCGGGCGGCGAGCGCAGAATCGACTTCGACGGCGGTGACGGCGTGGCCGGCTTCGAGCAGCGCGAGGGTGAGGGAGCCGAGTCCGGGGCCGATCTCGACGACGCGGCAGCTCTCCGGCAGCTGCGCTGCGGTGACGATCATCCGCACAGTGTTGGGGTCGATGACGAAGTTCTGCCCGCGCTGTTTGGTGGGGCGCAGGCCGATCTCGCCGGCGAGTGCCCGGATGTCGCGAGCACTGAGGAGGTTCGTCACGTTTCTTACCCTAAACGACTCAGCGGCGCTGTCCACCACAACGGCGGCAGCCACCCGGTAGGGTTGCCTCTATGGATCCGCAAACGCTTGCCGCCGTGCTCGACCCCGAGGTGTACCGCCTGCTCGATGAGCTGGAGTACTCACGTGCCGGTGAGCTCGCCCTCGCTGAGCGGCTGCGCAAGGAGGGGTTGAGTCCCGAGGCCGCGACTGCGGTGCTCGCCCAAGCCGAGCTGCGGCAGGGGGCGGAGGCGAAGTTCGGGCCGTTCGCTGCCGATATGCTCTTCACTCGCCATGGTCTGGAGCAGGCGACCCGCCTGCCGGTCGCCGCCCATCATGCCGCCCGCATGACCGCCGCAGGTGCGCAGGTCATCGCCGATCTCGGCTGCGGGATCGGCGCCGATGCTCTCGCGTTCGGAGGTCTCGGCGCGAAGGTCGAGGCTGTCGATGCCGATGAGGTGACCGCGGCGATCGCGGCGTTCAACCTCCGCCACCTCGACACGGTCACCGTCTCCCACGCCCGCGCCGAGGATTACGATCTCACCCGCGCCGATGCGCTCTGGCTCGACCCTGCCCGGCGGGACACCGCCTCGGGCAAGGCCAGCGGCGCCTCTCGCCTGAGCGATCCCGAGGCGTTCTCGCCGTCGCTGTCGTGGGCGTTCAAGGCCGCCGCCGAGGTGGCAGATGCCGGGATCAAGCTTGGGCCGGCGTTGGATCATGGCCTGGTTCCTCACGGCTGGGAGGCGCAGTGGGTTTCGCATGACGGTGATGTCGTCGAGGTCGCGCTGTATCACGGTGCGGTGTGCCAGCGGCCGGGCCGCAGCGCCCTCGTCATGCGCGACGGCGGGACGCTGGCCATCCACGAATCCGAGGTGCCGGCAGACGATGAGGAGGGCATCGGCGAGCTCGGCGCGTACCTCTTCGAACCCGATGGCGCGATCGTGCGCGCCGGGGTCGTGCAGGCGCTGTGCGCGCCGCTGAATGTGCGGCGCATTTCGGCGCCGATCGCCTATCTGACCGGCGACATCCTGCCGACTGGTGCTGCCGCCCGGGCGGTGCGGGCGTGGCGGATCACCGATGTGCTGCCGGCCGGCATCAAAGCGCTGCGGCGAGCGCTCATCGACCGCGACATCAGCCGGGTCGTCATCAAGAAGCGCGGCGCCGACATCGTGCCCGACCAGGTGCGCCGCCAGCTCAAGCTGCCCAAGGGCGGGAGGGCCGCGACGCTGTTCTTCACCCGGATCGGTGAGAAGCATGCGGTGCTGCTCGCCGAGGACGTCGCGCTCGGCTCCGCGTCGAACCCCTGACCGCCCAACCGCTCACCCTGACCTCGCTCCCTGTCCCCTGTCCCCTTCCAGATCAGTCCCCCACCGAAAGGAACCCGATGTCCCGCGCCGACCACCTCATCACCGCCGACCGCCTCGCCGCCGAGCGGATGTCCGCCTCCCCGCCGGTGCTGCTCGATGTGCGCTGGAGCCTGCAGCAGCCCGACGGTTCGGCCGAGTTCGCCGCCGGCCACATCCCCGGTGCCCTCTATGTCTCCCTCGACGACGACCTCACCGGCGTCAGTGATGACGCCCGCGACGGCCGCCACCCGCTGCCGAGCCCGACCCAATTCGAGCAGACGGTGCGCGGCTGGGGCATCGACGCCGCCACCCCGGTCGTCGTCTACGACGCCGGGCCCGGACTCGGTGCCGCGCGCGCCTGGTGGCTGCTGCGCTGGGCCGGAGTCGGCAATGTGCGCCTGCTCGACGGCGGATATGCCGCTTGGACGCGCGCCGATCACGAGGTGGAGGCCGGCTCTGCTGCCGATGCCGCAGCCGAGGTGTCGGCGTCGGCCTTCGAGATCAAGCCCGGCCAGCTGCCGCTCACCGATGCCGATGGGATCGCCGAGCTCGCTGAGTCCGGCACGGTCATCGACGCCCGTGCTGAGGAGCGCTATGCCGGTGAGTCCGAGCCGATGGACCCGCGGGCCGGCCACATTCCGGGTGCCCTGTCAGCTCCGGCGACCGGGAACCTCTCCGATGGGATGTTCCTCGAAGAGGACGGCCTCAAGCAGCGCTTCGCCGCCCTCGGCATCGACGTCGAGAACGGCAGCGGCGGTGAGGGCGGCCAAGAACCGGTCGGCGTGTACTGCGGTTCGGGCGTGACGGCGTGCCACAATGCGCTGGCGCTGGCGACGCTCGGCGTCGATGCCGCCCTGTATGCCCCGAGCTGGTCGGGCTGGTCATCGGATGAGAACCGTCCGGCAGCCACCGGCTTCGAAAAGCCCATCGACAGCTGAGCCCAGCGCGCGCTCACTCCGTCGGACCCGCGTCAGTCTGCTGACGAGGTCGATTCCCACACCTCACGCCACTTGGCCGCGAGAGTGTCGATGTTCTCGTGCGCGTTGAGGCCGCTGGGCTGCGGCACCACCCACAGCTGAGTGCCGGCAGGCCAGCCGTCGATGAGGGCGGTGTCCTGTTTCCCGAGCGCGGCCTTCGGCTGCCGGAATGCGGTGCGGAAGGCGGTGATCCCGGCGATCGCCGCCGCCTGCGGGCGCAGCGCCTGGATGCGGGTGACGAGCGTAGCCGCACCCTCACGCAGTTCGTCGCGGCTGAGCTCATCGGCGCGGGCGGTGGCCCGGCCGACGATGTTCGTGATCCCGATGCCGGACTCGATGAGGTGGCGCTCGTCCGCCAGGTCGAGTCCGCGTGAGGCATCGATGAGGTGATCGGTCAGGCCCACCCGGTGCAGGGATGGCCAGAACCGGTTGCCCGGCCGGGCGAACGGGGCATTGACCGCAGCCGTCCACAGGCCGGGGTTGATGCCGATGATGAGCAGCCGCAGCGGCGCATCGCCGGGCCCGGGCAGAACGTCGTCGATCGAGTCCGGGTCGTCAGTGGCGAAGGCCGACAGGTCGTCCTTCCTCGGTTTGCGGCCGCCGAGCGGTGAGGGCCTGCGCGCTGAGGGTCTCCGCGCTGCGGAGCTCGGAGCAGTGTCCGGGTGCTCCGGGGACGGCCGGTTCACCGGGTGGTGTCGGCGGTCGTGCGGGTCTCGCGTGCGGCGGAAGCGCCGGTCTTCTTCTGCACCCCGGCGCTCGACTTCGCGGCAATGCTCGACTGTGCGGCGGTGTCGTCGTCGGTGCCGTGCTTCTTGACGTCGCGGTAGAAGGCGTAGAGCACGACTGCCGCAGTGACAGACGAAATGCCGGCGGTGAAGCCGTAGTCCTGCAGGTAGCCGACCGTGTCCGGTGCCCGCCACGCGTAGATGGCGATGACGGCGATCGCAGCTGCCGCCATGGCTGCCCAGAGGAGGATGAAGTCGGATTTGTAGCGCGGCTTCTGGGTGAAGAACCGGGCGAGGAGGCCCTTCTCTTTCGGGGTGTGCTGCGGGTCGGCCGAGTGGTGCGTGGCTGCCATGGTGCTGTCACGTCCGTTCGCGGATTCGGGGCTGGTCTGCCCAGCTCAGGCAGATCCAGAGGTTCTCTCCACTCTACGCCTCGGCCCGATCTGTCTCAACGGTTCGTGCTGGTCAGGGGCACTGCCGGCAGGCCGAGGCTGCGGTGCGCGGTTCAGCCGCAGGCCGGCGGTTTCGCTCCGTCGACCTTCACCGGCAGGGAACCGCTGGCTTCAAGGTCACCTGTCAGATAGCGGGCGACGGCCGCCATGCCCGGCTTCCAGTCGTCGTAGATCGCCAGCTGGGTGCCGGAGCTGAAGTCTTTGAGCTCCCACGGCCCGGACAGGGCGACGGCGACGTCGGCCTTCGTCGAGTTCCGGGCTTTGGCCTGCTTGACGGTCTCGGATCCCAGCAGCGGGCCGGGCACGAGCGCGACGGTGGTCTTCGCGTTATCGGTGATCTTCAGCCCAGTCTCCTGCACCGCCTCGGTGAACGCCTGGACACCCAGAGCCGAGCCGGTGACCGAGACTTCGTCGACAGGTTCGGCGTACCGGCACTGGCCCTTCATGACGGTCAGTGCGGCGTCGGCGAGGCCCTGGCGCTGCTCGGCCCCGGACTTCCCGGAGTCCTCGCCGGGCTGGCCGACTGCGGCGGTCTGCCACAGCTGGGCGGCCACCACCCGGGTGGCCGAGGCCTCCAGGTCCTCCCGCTTCAAGGTGCCGTCTCCCAGGGCGGTGCGCACCGCCTCGGCCGCGGCAGCGCTGTCCGGTGGCAGCAGTGCGAGATCGGCCCCAGCGGCGAGCGCCTTGACGGTCTCCTGACCGGGCTTGCCGGCCTTGACCGCGCCCATATTCAGGGCGTCGGTGACGATGAGGCCCTCGAAGCCGACGTCTTCGCGCAGCGCCTGGTAGGCCTTCGGGTTGAGGGATGCCGGCAGCTTCTTATCCTCCGGCAGGGCGATGTGGCCGGCCATCATCGAGGTGGCGGCCCCGGATTTCGCAGCATCGGCGAAGGGCACGAAGTCGCGATCGGCGAGCTCGTCGAGGGACTTCTTCGACACCGGGAGGGTCTCGTGGGAGTCCTCGGTCAGTGCGCCGTGGCCGGGGAAGTGCTTGAGGGAGGAGATGATGCCGGCCTCGTCGTAGCCGGACACGGCTGCCTCGACGACGGCCGAGACGCGCTTCGGGTCGTCGCCTGCCGAGCGGACGCTGATGGCCGGGTCGTCCTTGCCGGCGGTGACGTCTGCGACGGGGGCGAAGTCGGTGGTGAAGCCGAGTTCGGTCAGATCGCGGCCCTGCTGGGCTGTGATGCGGCGGGTCAGGGTCGCGTCATCGGCGGCGCCATGGACCATGAGCGGCGGCAGCTCGACGGCTGCGCTGCCGGCGCGGGTGACCGGTCCGCCCTCCTGGTCGACGCCGATCATCGTCTGCCAGCCGCGCTCACCGGCGGCGTCCCGGAACTGCTTCGTCATCGCTCCGAGCGCCTGCCGTTCGATGCCCTGCGGGAGGTTGTACGGCATGACAATGATGCCTGCGAGCTTGTGATCGCGGATGAGTTTGGCCCCAGCTGTGGCATCGGTGCCGTCGTAGGAGCCCATGATGACCGCTCCGGCCAGGGCCTGATCGTCCATGTCGGCGACGATGCCCTCGGCTTCGTCTGCGAAGTCGGCCGGCCGCGGGTCGGGTTCGGCGCTCGTGGTCGGCGAGTTCGCGCCCGCAGTCTCCGCGGCGGCGGGGCTGCGCGATTCCTCGGGTGCAGCGGTCTCGGCGCCGCTGCAGCCGGTGAGCGTGAGGGTGCCGGCGAGCAGGCCGGCGAGAACGATCGACGGGGTGCGGGCCATACGGCCATGGTAGCGGTCGGAACGCGACCACCGCCTCGGGAGCGGATGGGTGGGAAACGACAAGGGTTCTGTAGGATTTGCGCATGGTGGATTTCGCGCGCTCTCAACAGTCGACCGTCGGTGTCGAATGGGAACTCGGGCTTGTCGATGAGACCTCGCTCGACCTCGTGCCGCGTGCCGGCGAGGTGCTCGCCGCTGTCGATCAGCGCGAGTCGCTGCGCGGGCGGATCGTCGGGGAGATGCTGACGAACACCGTCGAGGCCGTCACCACCGTCCACCGCACGGTCGCCGAGGCGAGCGCGGATCTGGCCGAGACGATCGGCCAGCTGCACGAGATCACCGAGCCGCTGGGCATCCGGATGCTCTCTGCCGGCACCCACCCGTTTGCGCGCTGGAAGGATCAGCAGGTCACCGAGGCCGAACGCTACGCCGAGCTCATCAACCGCACCCAGTGGTGGGGCCGGCACATGCTCATCTTCGGGCTGCACACGCACGTCGGGATCGATGACCGCGACAAGGTGCTGCCGATCCTCAACGCGCTGCTGGCCTATGTGCCGCATCTGCAGGCGGTGAGCGCCTCCTCGCCGTTCTGGTCGCGGCAGGACACGAGCTACGCCTCGAACCGGGCGATGATGTTCCAGCAGCTGCCGACCGCCGGCCTGCCGTACCAGTTCGATGCGTGGGCCGACTATGAGGCCTATACACGGGACATGTTCACCACCGGGGTCATCGATGAGATCAATGAGATCCGCTGGGACATCCGGCCAGCACCCAAGTGGGGCACGATCGAGGTGCGGGTCTGCGATGCGATGCCGAGCCTGCGCGAGGTCGCGGCGGTCACCGCGTTCGTCCAGTGCCTCGTCGATGACTTCTCCGCCCGGCTCGATGCCGGCGAGGAGCTGCCGACGATGCCGGACTGGTTCCATGTGGAGAACAAGTGGCGGGCGGCCCGGTATGCGATGGAGGCGATCATCGTCGAGAACGCCGCCTGTGATGAGCGGCTCGTCACCGATCTCATCGCCGATGAGGTCGCCCGTCTGCAGCCGGTCGCTGAGCGGCTGGGCTGCGTCGATGAGCTGGCCGACATGCTGCGGTTCGCCGAGACCGGGGCGAGCTATCAGCGGCAACGCGCGGAGTACTACCGCACCGGCGAGCTGACCTCGGTGGCCCGGCAGCTGGCCGAGGAGTTCGACACCGGAGTGCTCGGCAAGCTCTGATCGCGGGGCTGGATCGCCGCGCCCGAGGCGGTGGCTGGGTTTATGCCGGTGGCCGGGTTGTGGAGTTCAGACCTCGAGCACGGTGCGCAGTTGCGGCCACGCGGCCGCGAATCCCGGGTGGAGCGGATAGTCGGTGACCTCCTCGAGGGGCACCCAGCGCAAGTCGAGGCTTTCGATATCGGCGATGAAGGCCTCGAGGTGTTCGGTGGCTTCGGCGATGACGGTGGTGTAGGACCAGCCGTCCTTGTCGACGACGTGCGTGTCGAGGATCTTGATGCCTGAGCCGTCGAGAGCCGGGACGCCGGCTTCTTCGTGGCATTCGCGGATAGCCCCGGCCGTCGGGGTCTCGTCGGCGTCGATCGCGCCGCCGGGAATCCCCCAGGTGTCGCCGTGGGCTGACCACGGCACCCTATGCTGGAGCAGCACGCCGCGGTCCCGATCGTGGATGAGCAGGCCTGCGGCACCGAATTTGCCCCAGAAGCGTCCCTGCGGGGTCTCGATCCAGCCGTCACCGGACCGGCGGCGGGCGCGCAGCTCGTCGATCGGCGGCATGGACCGGCGCGCCTCGGCTGCGGTTGGAGCCTCGGCTGGGGTTGGAGCCTCGGCTGGGGTTGGAGCCTCGGCCGATCCGGGGATCTCATTGCGGTCAGGGCCGGATGTAGACATCGCGCACCTCCAGTGAGGAGAAGACTGCGAAGTCCTCTGGTGAGGGCGGCAGTCCGCGGGTGACGAGTTCGGCGCCGAGTGCTGCGACCATCGCGCCGTTGTCGGTGCACAGTTTCAGCGGTGGGATCCGCAGGGTGATGCCGCGCTCGGCGCAGCGTTCGGCCAGGGTCTCGCGCAGGCGTTTGTTGGCTGCGACTCCCCCGCCGAGCATGACGTGGTCGATGCCGTAGTCCTCGCACGCGAGCAGGGTCTTCGTCACGAGCACGTCGACAACGGCCGTCTCGAAGGATGCGGTGACGTCGGCTAAGCGCAGGTCGGTCAGCTGCCGACTGGTCTCCGGGCTGCCGGCGGCGCGTGCGGCCTCGTAGGCGGTGACGAAGCGCAGGGCGGCGGTTTTGAGCCCGGAGAAGGAGAACGAGTAGCGGCGCTGAGGGTCGCGGAGGTCCTTGGCGGTGGAGAGTCCGCGCGGGAATTTCACGCTGGCCGGGTCGCCCGGCTGGCCTGTGCCGTCGAGGATGCCGGCGGCGGCTTTCGAGATGTTCGGCCCGCCCGGATAGCTCAGGCCCAGCAGCCGGGCGGTTTTGTCGAAGGCCTCACCGGCGGCGTCGTCGATGGTGGCGCCGAGCAGTTCGATGTCGTCAACGAGGTCGCCGATGCGCAGGATCTCGGTGTGCCCGCCGGAGACGAGCAGCGCGATCGACGGCGTCACCGGGCCCGAGGCGGTGGCTGGCTGGCCGTTGTCCACCGTTTCCGAGGCGGAGGCAGTTCCGGAGGCGGTGGCTGGCTGCTGCAGGTCGTCGGCAACGAGGTCAACGGCGATGTGGGCGGCTAAGTGGTTGATGCCGTACAGGGGCAGCCCGGTGGCCGCGGCCAGTCCTTTGGCGGCGGCGACGCCGACCATGAGCGCACCCGAGAGCCCGGGGCCTGCCGTCACGGCGATCGCATCGATGTCATCGAGGGTGACGCCGGCGTCGGTGAGGGCTTCGTCGATGGTCGGGCCGATGGCGTGGATGTGGGCGCGGGAGGCGACTTCGGGCACGACGCCGCCGAAGCGCACATGCTCGTCCATCGAGGAGGCGACGGTGTTCGTCAGCAGAGTGCGCCCGCGCACGATCCCCACACCGGTTTCGTCGCAGGAGGATTCGATGCCGAGGACGAGCGGGCCGCCAGCAGCGTTCATCGGCTCGCCTCAGCGGCGTTGGCGCGGGCTTCGCTTGTCAGGGCGGTGAAGGTCTCGTCGAGGAAGTCAGGGTTGCCCTGGCTGTCCATCGGATGGCCGAGCTGTGCGGCCAGCAGCTCGAGGTGGGAGGGCCACAGGCCCTCGACGTGGCTGTCGATCGAATCGGCGACGGCCGTGTGGTCGGGGTGTGGGCGGGTCACGATGACCTCGGTGGCGTTCTCGTCGTCCTCGGTCGGCCGGAGGCTGAAGCCGGTGAGGCCGAAGTCGGCGAAGTCGAGCATGACATCGGATTCTTCGGCGCAGTGGATGACCTCGGCAGTGAAGGTCTCACCGTCACCGGCGTCGAAGGTCAGTGCGTCGCCTTCCCGCGTGTACGGCGCGAACCACACACCACAGGCAGCAGGGTCTGCGATCTGTGCCCACACTTCGGCGGCGGTCACCGGCAGTCTCGTGCGGATGTCGAGGTCGACGCCGTCTTCCCAGGACACGAGTGAGAAGCGCAGGACAGGCGAGGATGTCATGGCATCAGGCTACCAATTCCGGGGCGGGCTTCCGGCAGGACACCAATCGACGATCTCAGCCTTCCGCGGCCCGTCATCACTGCGTGCGGTCGACGACGTGATCCTCATCCTCCTCACCGGCTCGTTCCAATCTGCGCAACGAGCCGCCGACCGCCAGCGCTGCAGCTGCGACAAGCTCGATGACGATGCCGGCGCCGAGCACTGCGGCGTAGGCGCTGACCGGCGAACCCCAGGTCGCCGACGCCTGCTCCGCGAAGACGCCGCCGAGCCACACCGCAATGGGGTACGGCGCCTGGGCGAGGAGCCGGCGGGCGCCGAAGACGCGGCCCTGTTTCGAGCGGGGAACCGCCGACTGCCATATGGCCAGGAGTGGTGCGTTGGACGCTTCGAGGAATCCCGAGCGTGCCGCTCCCACCAGTCCGACGATCACCGCGGCATCGAACCAGCTGAGCCCGAGCAGCGGAGCACGCCCCAGCAGCGCGGCGAGCACGAGCCCAAGCACCACCAGCCGGGCCCCCTGACTTCCACAACGGTAGTTACCCTGGCGGTGTGATTGCGTCGCGGATGTAGGAAGCGTCGTCGCTGATGGGGTCGGCGGCAGCGACGGTGTGGCCTGCGATC